>NZ_JBFAEO010000006.1:0-38753 GCF_040642015.1 Actinosynnema sp. NPDC020468 | reverse complement strand
GACCTGCTGGAATCCCGGGAGTAGCGGCGGACTCGGACTTGCCCGACCGGGTGCTGCTGCCCGCCCTCCACGACCTGCTGGAATCCCGGGAGTAGCGGCGGGCCCGGACTCGTCCGACCGGGTCCCGCCGCCACGAACCTGTCGGAGCCGCGACACCGGCCGGGCTCCCTCTCCCGCCGACTCGGGTCCCGCGATCTGCCGGAGCCGCGAGCCCGGACCCGGTCGCCCGCCGCCCGCGACCCGCCCGAACCCCGGAGTTACCCCAGGCCGGACATCCGCAGCGCCGCGTCCAGCCGGTGCCCGGCCCGCTCCCGCGCCCGTTCGGCGCCGTGCGCGCGCACCCGGTCCAGCTCAGCCGGGTCGTCCAGCAGGGCCCGGGTGCGCTCGCGCACCCCGCGCAGCTCCTCGACCACCGCGTCCGCGACCGCGTCCTTCAACGCCGCGTAGTCCGGCAGCGAGTCGGCCAGGTCGGCCGGTTCCTTCCGGGTGCACGCGGCGAGGACCTCGAGCAGGTTCGACACACCGGGCTGACCGGCCGGGTCGTGCCGCACCACGCCCAGGTCGTCGGTCACCGCGCGCTTCACCTTGCGCCGCACCAGGTCCGGCGGGTCGAGGACGAAGACGGTGCCCGCCGAGTCCGGCGCCGTCTTGGCCATCTTCCGGGTCGGGTCGGCCAGGTCGCGCACCCGCGCCGCGGTCTGCGGCACCACCGAGCGCGGCATCGCGAAGACCTCGCCGTAGGTGCCGTTGAACCGGCGCGCGAGCACTCTGGCCAGCTCGACGTGCTGGGCCTGGTCGTCGCCGACGGGCACCTCGTTCGCGCCCTGGAGCAGGATGTCGGCCGCCATCAGCACCGGGTAGGTGAGCAGGCTGAGCCGCACCGAGTCGCGGCCGGCGGACTTCTCCTTGAACTGGATCATCCGGGCGGCCTCGCCGTAGGTGCAGGTGCACTCGAGCACCCAGGTCAGCGCGCCCAGCTCGCGCACCAGGTCGGACTGGACGCACACGGACCGCGGGTCGACGCCGGCGGCGATCAACACCGCCAGTTGCTCGCGGGTCAACGAGCGCAATCGCGCCGGGTTGTGGGACGTGGTCATCGCGTGCAGGTCGCTGATGAAGTACACGTCCTCGGCGGTGCCCTCGGCCGCCCACTGCCGGATCGCGCCGAGGTAGTTGCCCAGTTGGACCGGGCCGGACGGGGTGATGGCGGACAACCTGATCATGGTGGGGTTCCTCCGGTGGTGTGCCCGCCGGGTCCGCCCTCAGCACGCAGGAGGCCGCCTCTGGCGGGCGGCCTGCGCTGGTCTCAACGCACTGGTCTCACGGCCGCCGGAAGGCGGGCCGCCAAGACGCGTAAAAAGTGCGCATAGGTCGATCGTAGCGGGTTCCACCGGGCGTCGGCGGATCTACCGTTTTCCCATGTACATCGTGCTGCTGGAGTACACGGAGCCCTTACACGAGGTCGACTACTCGCTGGCGGACCACGTCGCGTGGCTGGACCGCCAGTACGAAGCGGGGAACTTCCTCGCCTCCGGACGCCGGGTGCCGCGCACCGGCGCCGTGATCATCGCGCGACCGATGCCACGCGGGAAGCTCGACGCCCTGCTCGCCACGGACCCCTTCGCGGTCCGCAGGCTCGCCCGCTACTCGGTGGTGGAGTTCCAGGCCGGCCGCACGGCTCCGGAACTCTCCCGGGTGAACGAGTACGCCTACCCCTGACCCTTCTTCGCCCTCTTGAGCGCGAGCACGGGGCATCGCTTGCAGCGCGGGGAAGAGCGACAACACTTCTTCTTCACCTTGCCCTTGCCCACGTGTCGCACTCCACTCATCCGGGTGTCCCCACAGTAGGTGAGGCTGACCTCACCTACCACACGTGTGTGGTAATGGCGGCGCTACCGGTAGTCTGTGGGAAGGCTGCGCGCGAACACCTGTCCTGGCGCCTGCCTTCCTCGACAGACAGCTCTAGGAGTTCCGCGTGCCCACGGCCACCGCGTCGATCAAGGAAACGCTGGTCCGCAACGACCTGCGCAACGTGGCGATCGTCGCGCACGTTGACCACGGCAAGACCACCCTGGTCGACGCCATGCTCCGCCAGTCCGGAGCCTTCTCCGAACGCGCCGAACTCGTCGACCGGGTCATGGACTCCGGCGAGTTGGAGCGGGAGAAGGGCATCACCATCCTCGCCAAGAACACCGCGGTGCGCCGGCACACGGGCGACGGCGTGGTCACCATCAACGTGGTGGACACGCCGGGCCACGCCGACTTCGGCGGCGAGGTCGAGCGCGGCCTGTCCATGGTCGACGGCGTCGTGCTGCTGGTCGACGCCTCCGAGGGCCCGCTGCCCCAGACCCGGTTCGTGCTGCGCAAGACGCTGGCCGCCGGGCTGCCGGTGATCCTCGTGGTGAACAAGGTCGACCGCCCCGACGCCCGGATCTCCGAGGTGGTCGAGGAGGCGCACGACCTGCTGCTGGACCTGGCGACCGAGGTCGGCGCCGACGACTCGGTGCTGGACCTGCCGGTGGTGTACGCCTCGGCGCGCGCCGGCCGCGCGTCGCTCGCCCAGCCCGAGGACGGCGGCATGCCGGACGGGGAGAACCTGGACGTGCTGTTCCAGGTGCTGCTCGACCACATCCCGGCCCCGACCGGTGACGCGGACGCGCCGCTGCGCGCGCTGGTCACCAACCTCGACGCGTCGACCTTCCTCGGCCGCATCGCGCTGTGCCGCATCGCCGCCGGTCGCATCCGCAAGGGCGAGACCGTGGCGTGGTGCCGCGAGGACGGCTCCGTGTCGAAGGTCCGCATCACCGAGCTGCTGATCACCGAGGCGCTGGACCGCGTCCCGGCCGAGGAGGCGAGCGCGGGCGACCTGGTCGCCATCGCCGGCATCCCGGAGATCACCATCGGCGACACGCTGGCCGACGCGGAGAACCCGGACCCGCTGCCCCGGATCACCGTGGACGAACCCGCCATCTCGATGACCATCGGCGTGAACACCTCGCCGCTGGCCGGCCGCAACGGCGGTACCAAGCTGACCGCGCGGGTGCTCAAGGCCCGGCTCGACTCCGAGCTGGTCGGCAACGTGTCGGTGCGCGTGCTGCCGACCGAGCGCCCGGACACCTGGGAGGTGCAGGGCCGCGGCGAGCTGGCGCTGGCCATCCTGGTCGAGCAGATGAAGCGCGAGGGCTTCGAGCTGACCGTGGGCAAGCCGCAGGTGGTCACCAGGCAGGTCGACGGCAAGACGCACGAGCCGTTCGAGCGGCTGACGATCGACGCGCCCGAGGAGCACCTGGGCGCGATCACCCAGCTGCTGGCCAACCGCAAGGGCCGCATGGAGAACATGTCGGGCCACGGCAGCGGTCGGATCAAGCTGGACTACGTCGTGCCGTCGCGCGGCCTGATCGGCTTCCGCACCGAGTTCCTCACCGAGACCCGGGGCACCGGCATCGCGAACGCCGTCGCCGAGGGCTACGGCCCGTGGGCGGGCGAGATCCGCACCCGCCACAACGGCTCGCTGGTCGCCGACCGCACGGGCTCGATCACCGCGTACGCGATGATCCAGCTGGCCGACCGCGGCACGTTCTTCGTGGAGCCGGGCGCGGACGCCTACGAGGGCATGGTCGTGGGCGAGAACCCGCGCGCCGAGGACCTCGACGTCAACGTGTGCCGCGAGAAGAAGCTGACCAACATGCGCACGTCGACCGCCGACGTGATGGAAACCCTGGCCCGCCCCCGCAAGCTCTCGCTGGAGGAGGCGCTGGAGTTCTGCGCCGCCGACGAGTGCGTGGAGGTCGCGCCGGAGGTCGTCCGGGTCCGCAAGGTGACCCTCGACGCCAACCAGCGCGGTCGTGAGCGCAACCGGGCCAAGCTCCGCGGCTGATCCCGCACTTCCGAAGGCCCCGTCGACCCAGGTCGGCGGGGCCTTCGCCGTGCACCGGGCGGGGCGGCGGCGGAGGTGGTGCGGCTCGCGGTCGACGCCGTCGCGGGGTCGGCCGGGCACCGGGGGTGGTCGTCGGTCGAGGCGGGTGGGGGTGAGCGGTCCGGTGCGGGGTTCGTCTGGCACCCTCGTGCGCATGACTAGGTCTGGGGGGACCCTGAGACGGGCCGTCGTGGTGGTCGTGGTGCTGGTCTCGGCCGTGGCCTGCACCGCTACGCCGCCGCCTCCCCTCGTGCCCAGCACGCCCGGCATGACCGTGGTCCCCAAGGAGAAGCTGAACGAGGTCGTGGTCGGCGTGGACGACGTGAAGGGCGGGTACAACCCGCACACCTTCGCGGGCCAGTCCACCGTCACGACCGCGCTCGCCTCGCTGCTGCTGCCGTCCGCCTTCCGGGCCACCGCCGACGGCGGCACCCAGCTCGACCGGAACCTGCTGGTCGACGCGGCGGTGACCAAGGCGAACCCGTTCACCGTGACCTACACGATCCGCAAGGACGCCAGCTGGTCGGACTCGGCGCCCATCGCGGCCGAGGACTTCGTCTACCTCTGGCAGCGGATGCGGTCCGAGCCCGGCGTGGTCGACCCGGCGGGCTACCGGCTGATCGAGGACATCACGAGCCGCGAGGGCGGCAAGGTCGTGGAGGTCGCGTTCACCAAGTCCTACCCCGGGTGGCGCAGCCTGTTCTCCGCCCTGCTGCCGGCGCACCTGCTCAAGGACGCGCCCGGCGGCTGGGCCTCCGCGCTCGCGGACAGCTTCCCGGCGACCGGCGGCCCGTTCGCCGTCCGCACGCTCGACCAGCCGCGCGGCGAGATCATCCTGGAGCGCAACGACCGGTTCTGGGAGCAGCCGACGGCGCTGGACCGGGTGGTGCTGCGCCGGGCGAGCCACCACGACACGGTCGAGGCGCTCAAGTCCGGCGACGACCAGGCCGCGCTCGTGCGGGCCGACGCCATCGCCGAGAACGACCTCGCCACGCTCGCCACCACGACGGCGCTCACCAACACGGTGGTGCCCAGGCCCGAGGTCGTCCAGGTGCTGTTCCGGCCGGCCGCGCCCCAGCTGGCCGACCTCAAGGTCCGGACGGCGGTGATGAACGCCCTCAACCGGGACGAGCTGATCGCCATCGGCAGCGGCAACGGGCCTTCGGTCAAGCTGCGCGCCGACGCCCAAGTGGTTCCGCCGACCAAAACCGGTTACACGGCCACCGCGCCCGCCCTCGACCCCGCCCTGACGGCCCGGTTGTTGTCCGAAGCCGGCTACGCGAAGCCGGACAACGGCCAGTGGGGCCGCGACGGCCGACCGCTCGACCTCGCGATCGCCGCACCTGCGGGAATAGAGCCCTACGCGACCATCGCAAACCAGGTCCAGCGTCAACTGTCATTGTCCGGAATCGCTTCGCACGTCCTGACAACGCCCCCGAATCAGTTGTTCGGACGAGATCTCGCGGGCACTGCTACGTCCAATGGCGAACAGCCGGAAGTGGTCGACATTGCCGTCGTGCCGCTCGTCGACACCGGTGATTCCGCCGCCGTTCTGGCTTCGGCATTCGGCTGCCGCACCACGACGGGCGACGCGGGTACACCCATTCCGGCGAATCTGTCGGGTTTCTGCGACCAGACCGTCCAGCCCACGATCGAGGCCGCACTGACGGGTGATCAGTTGCTCTCCGAAGCGCTGGCCCGGGTGGAGCCGGTGCTCTGGCAGCAGGCCGTCGCCCTGCCGTTGTTCCAGGTAGCGGACGTTTTGGTGACACTCCCGGCGGCTCAGAACGTCACCGCCGGCGCACCGTTCGCGGGGCCGCTCAGCGGTGCCGCGACGTGGCGCCGGGAAGGTCGTTGACCGTTGACGGAGTAAAAATCTCCCGCTTCCGGGTGGTTCCGACGTGCGATCGTGGTTCAGTATTGACAGTATTCCGGTAGTCCGGTTAACGAACGCTCCCGCCCGGTAACGACGGAGTAGCATGCTGCTACCAGCGTGTCACCCTTTGGTCACGATCGGCCGAGGGGCAGTGACCCTGTGCCTTGACGCTTCTTATCGTGCTGCAACGGTGTGTCGGTTCGGGGCGCGTTTGGCACATCTCGGTTATGGGTGGAAGTCGACTCAAACGGTCGTTCCAACCCGGTGCTAGGAGGGCACGTGTCGATGAGGAGATCAAAGGCTGTCTCGGCGCTCGCGCTGTTGACCGGCGCCGCACTCGTGTTGAGTGCGTGTGGCGGTGGCGGCTCGGGCGAGGGCGACCAAGGTGGCCAGCAGAACGCCGACCCGGGCAAGGTCGGCGGTGCGGACCAGGTGCTGAAGCGTCCCAAGGTGGACGACATCGGCGAGATCGCGATCACCGTGGAAGAGGGCTTCCACAACTACAACAACTACATCGGCGCGACGAACAACTTCTCGAGCGTCATCGCGCTGTCGAACGTGTCCCCCTCGCCGTACGTGGCCGACCTGGTGGACGGCAAGGTCGTCATCAAGATCGACGGCGACCTGATGGAGTCGATCAAGGTCACCTCGACGGACCCGCAGGTCATCGAGTGGAAGGTCCGCAAGGAGGCGGTCTGGTCCGACGGCCAGCCGATCGACTGCAAGGACTTCTACCTGAAGTGGCTGTCCGGCGCGTCCAAGGCCAAGGTCAAGGGCGAGGACGGCACCGAGGCCTCGATCTGGGACTCCGCGACCACCGGCTACGAGGACGTCTCGAAGCTCGAGTGCTCGGATGGCAACAAGACCATCAAGACCACGTTCTCCAAGCCGTTCGCCGACTACCGGGGCATGTTCTCCCAGGTCGGCAGCGACGGTCTGCTCCCGGCGCACATCCTGGAGGCCAAGACCGGCATCCCGGACGTCACCAAGATCACGCCCGAGCAGAACGACGACACGGTCAAGAAGGCCGCCGAGTTCTACACCAAGGGCTGGCTGGGCTTCGACCCCGCAGTCGCCCTCTCGGGTGGCCCCTACAAGATCGAGTCCGCGGACCTGAAGGACCAGACGGTCCTCGTCCGCAACGACAAGTGGTGGGGCGAGAAGCCGGCCGCGTCGAAGGTCATCATCAAGACCAACACCGACCCCCAGTCGGCGGCGCAGCAGCTCCAGAACAAGGAGGTCGTGGCGATCGCGCCGCAGGCCGACGCCGCGGTCGCGCAGCAGCTGCGCGGTGACACCGCGTTCAAGGTGTTCGCCGCCGGTGGCCAGACCTTCGAGCACGTCGACTTCAACATGTCGCGTCCGCTGTTCAAGCAGAACAAGGACCTGCGCACGGCGATCGCCCAGTGCTTCGACCGCCAGTCGCTGATCGACAACCTGGTCAAGGACGTCGACCCGAACGCCAAGCCGCTGGGCAGCCTGACCTTCATGCCCAACGAGATCGGCTACGAGGACCACTACAGCGACCTCGGCAAGGGTGACGTCGCGGCGGCCAAGAAGACGCTCGAGGACGGCGGCTGGAAGCAGGGCGCCGACGGCATCTACACCAAGGGCGAGTTCCGGGCCTCCTTCAAGCTGGGCCACAAGGTCGTCCAGCGTCGTGCCGACACCGTGCGCATCCTCCAGGACAAGTGCAAGCAGGCCGGCATCGAGATCGTGGACGACGCGGACACCGCCTTCAACGACAAGCGCCTCCCGGCCAGCGAGTTCGACGCCGCGCTGTTCGCCTGGGTCGGTCAGCCGCTGAAGGCCGGCTCGTACGGCAACTACGCCCAGAAGGCCAAGGGCGGCACGGGCAACTACAACCAGTACGACTCCGCCACGATGACGGAGAAGTGGGCGGCCGCCAACGGCGAGCTGGACTACCAGAAGCGCATCGGCCTGATGAACGAGGTCGACAAGATCATGCGCGACGACCTGCACAGCGTCCCGCTGTTCCAGCTGCCCGACTTCGCGGCCTCGTCCGCGGACATCAGCCCGATCTCGTACATCGGTGTCGGTGGCGGTATCACCTGGAACCTGTACGCCTGGCAGATCAAGAAGTAGGACGAGCTCTGGTTGGCTCGCGGCTGTAAACGACCCATCCGACCGGGGGGTCGGTGCCACAAGCACCGGCCCCCCGGACGGTGTCCGCGTCCGATAGGTCCTCCCGCCCGCAGCGGTGCAGGCCTAGGGAGACTAGAGACTTGTCATGTTCCGTTACATAATCCGGCGGTTGTTGATCTCGATCCCGCTGCTGATCGTGGCTTCGTTCCTGTGCTTCGGACTGACCAACGCCATGGGCGACCCCCTGGGCGAGTGGAAGCTCCAGAAGCCGCGAACACCCGCGGAGATCTCCCTGGCGTACGAGCGCACGGGGTACAACAAGCCCTTCCTGGAGCGCTACGTCAACTGGGCAGGCGACTTCGTCACCGGTGACTGGGGCGAGTCCGTCGTCCCCGGCAACGCCGGCAAGCCCGTCAAGGAAGACCTGCTCAAGTCGTTCGTCGTGACGCTGCGACTCATCATCGGGGCCGAGATCATCGCGCTGGCCCTGGGGATGGCGGTCGGCGTCATCGGTGCGGTGAGACAGTACTCGATCTTCGACTACACGGCGACCGGAATAGCGTTCGCCATGTTCTCGATGCCGTTGTTCTGCGTGGCGCTGGTGCTCAAGGCCGGCGGCATCCAGCTGAACAACTGGTTGGAGTCCATAGGCGGGGACCGGTGGATCATCACCGCCGGACCACCGGGCGACGGCTTCAAGGGCAGCTTCGGGCACCAGCTGTTCCAGTACTCCGGCGCCTACATCCTGCCGACCATCTGCCTGATCGTGATCCAGTTCGCCCTGTACAGCCGGTTCCAGCGCGCCTCGATGCTGGAGACGCTGAACTCGGACTACGTGCGGACCGCGCAGGCCAAGGGCGTCTCGCAGGGCCGTGCCATCTTCAAGCACGCGTTCCGCAACGCCCTGATCCCCATCATCACGGTGTCCTCGCTCAACATCGGCGCGAGCTTCGGCGGCGCGGTCATCACCGAGACGGTCTTCGGCTGGTCCGGCATGGGCAAGTTCCTGGTGGAGGCGATCACCAAGCTGGAGCCCTACCAGGTGCTCGGCTTCATGATGGTGACCGCGGTCTTCATCATCGTGTTCAACCTGATCGCGGACATCATGTACGCCTTCCTGGACCCGAGGATTCGCCTTGACTGAGATCGGTTCCCCCGTGGCGCAGCCGCCGGCGCCGCCGTCGGCCGAGGTCAGCCAGTTCGACTCCTCGGCCACGCGCAAGCAGTGGCAGGTCATCCTGCGCCGGTTCCTGCGGCACCGCGCGGCGGTCATCGGGTTCGGCATCTTCGTCGTGCTGGTGCTGTTCGCGTTCCTGGGCGGCGCGCTGTGGAAGTACGACTTCACGCAGCTCAGCCTCGGCCGGTACAAGCCGCCGAGCGGCGACCACCCGTTCGGCACCGACCGGCTCGGCGGCGACATGGTCGCCCAGACCATCCGCGGCACCCAGTTCTCGCTCCAGATCGCGCTGATCGTGGCCCTCATGGCCACCGTCATCGGCGTGGTGCTGGGCGCGCTCGCGGGTTACCTGCGCGGTTGGGTCGACACGGTGATCAGCCGGTTCACCGACCTCGTCCTGGTGCTGCCGCCGTTCATCATCGCGGCGGTCCTGGTGCGCAACAGCTTCGTGGTCTCGGTGGCGGGCGGCGGCGGCAGCAACTGGTTGATCGTGGCCATCTACCTCGGCCTGATCAGCTGGATGCCCATCGCCCGCGTCATCCGCGGCATGGTGCTCTCGTTGCGCGAGAAGGAGTTCGTGGAGGCCGCGCACGCGCTGGGCGCCTCGACGCCGCGCATCGTGTTCCGGCACATCCTGCCGAACGCGGTCGACGTGATCATCGTGAACGCGACGCTGACCGTGGCGCAGGCGGTGCTGCTGGAGGCCGCGCTGTCCTTCATCGGCCTCGGCGTGCAGAGCCCGGACACCTCGTTGGGTCTCATGATCAGCCAGAACAAGAACGAGCTGACGCTGCACCCGTGGCTGTTCTTCATCCCGTTCACCTTCATCGTGCTGATCTCGCTGTCGGTGAACTTCATCGGTGACGGTCTCCGGGACGCCTTCGACCCGAGGCAGAAGAGGGTGAAGGCATGAGTGGGTATGACGTGACGGTCGCACAGCGGTCCGGCCCGGACGGTCGCACCGGCGAGAAGCTGCTGCGGGTGGAGAACCTGTCGGTGGACTTCCCGACCGACGACGGCACCGTGCACGCGGTGCGCGACGTGTCGTTCACCCTCGGCCCGGGCGAGGTGCTCGGCGTCGTCGGCGAGTCCGGCTCGGGCAAGTCGGTGTCGTCCATGGCGATCATGGGTCTGCTGCCCAAGACCGCGGTGATCGGCGGCTCGATCAAGTTCAAGGAACGCGAACTGGTCGGCCTGACCTACAAGCAGATGCAGCCGGTGCGCGGCAACGGCGTGGCGATGATCTTCCAGGACCCGATGACCTCGCTGAACCCGGTGTACACCGTGGGGTGGCAGCTCGCCGAGGCCTACAAGGCGCACCACGACGTGTCGAAGAAGGCGGCCTGGGCCAAGGCCGTCGAGTCGCTGGAACTCGTCGGCATCCCGCAGCCGGACCGCCGCGCGGCGCAGTACCCGCACGAGTTCTCCGGCGGCATGCGGCAGCGCGTGATGATCGCCATGGCGGTCATCAACGACCCGGACGTGATCATCGCGGACGAGCCGACCACCGCGCTGGACGTGACCGTGCAGGCGCAGATCCTGGACACGCTGCTGCGCATCCGGGACGAGACGAGCGCGGGCATCGTGATCATCACCCACGACCTCGGCGTCGTGGCGGGCATGGTGGACCGCGTGCAGGTCATGTACGGCGGCACGGTCGTCGAGCAGGGCACCGTGGACGAGGTCTTCGAGGCCCAGCGCATGCCGTACACCGTGGGTCTGATCGGGTCGATCCCCAACCCGCAGATGCTCGGCAAGCGGCTGACCCCCATCAAGGGCGCGCCGCCCTCGCTGATGAACCTGCCCCCGGGCTGCTCGTTCTCGCCGCGGTGCCCGATCGCGGTGGACGAGTGCCGGACGGTCGAGCCGCTGCTGCTCGAAACCGACCGGCACGGCCACTTCGCGCGCTGCCACCGGTCCGCCCACCTGGCGACCATCCCGAACCCGCAGCGGTTGTTCGCGCACGACGAGATCGGCGTGGTCGAGAACCCCGCCGCGCTCACCACCGCGAACCCCGGAATCCCGGTGGCCGAGGACCTGGCCGCCGTGGAGCGGCGGTTGCACCAAGAGGAGAGCCCGACCTCATGACCACCACGTACGACAGCAACCCGCAGCCGGGCGGACGGGTCTCCGGTCAGGGCCGCGCGCCGCTGCTGGAGGTCAAGGACCTGGTGAAGTCGTTCCCGGTGCGGGGCGGCGGCATCATCCCGCGCACGGTCGGGCAGGTGCAGGCGGTGTCCGGCATCTCGTTCGACCTGTACCCGGGCGAAACCCTGGGTCTGGTCGGCGAGTCCGGCTGCGGCAAGTCCACGTCGGGCCGGGCGATCCTCCAGCTGCACAAGCCGACCTCGGGTTCGGTGAAGTTCGAGGGCCGGGAGCTGACCACCCTGCGGGGCAAGCAGCTGCGCCACATCCGCCGGGACATGCAGATCGTGTTCCAGGACCCGTACGCGTCGCTGAACCCGCGCTGGCAGATCAACGAGCTGATCTCCGAGCCGTTCAAGATCCACGGCAGGCAGGAGGCCGGTTCCGGCAGCGTGCAGCACCGGGTCAACGAGCTGATGGAGCTCGTCGGCCTGAACCCGGAGCACCGCAACCGGTACGCGCACGAGTTCTCCGGCGGTCAGCGGCAGCGCATCGGCATCGCCCGGGCGCTCGCGCTGAACCCGAAGCTCGTCGTGCTCGACGAGCCGGTGTCCGCGCTGGACGTGTCGGTGCAGGCGGGTGTGGTGAACCTGCTGGAGGAGTTGCAGGAGCGCCTCGGGCTGGCCTACCTGTTCGTGGCGCACGACCTCTCGGTCGTCCGGCACATCTCCGACCGGGTCGCCGTGATGTACCTCGGCAAGATCATCGAGATCGGTGAGCGCGAGGACATCTACGCCCGGCCGATGCACCCCTACACCCAGGCGCTGCTGTCCGCGGTGCCGGTGCCGGACCCGAAGTTGGAGCGCCGCCGCCAGCGGATCGTGCTCACCGGTGACGTGCCGTCGCCGGTGAACCCGCCCTCGGGCTGCCGGTTCCGCACCCGCTGCTGGAAGGCGCAGGACATCTGCGCCGTCGAGGAGCCGAGGCTGGAGCGCCGCGGCGACGGCCAGGGCACGCTCTCCGCGTGCCACTTCGCCGAGGTCCGACCGCTGCTGGTCGGCTGATCCACTTGTTACCACCCGGTTGGGGCGACCGGTCTCCGGCTGCCCCGACCGGGTCTCTACGCTGATCCGGTGACCCTCACCGCGCCACCCCGGTTGCTGCTGGTACACGCGCACCCGGACGACGAGAGCCTGTGGACCGGGGGCACGATCGCCCACTACGCGGCCATCGGCGCGCACGTCACCGTGGTCACCTGCACGCTCGGCGAAGAGGGCGAGATCATCCCGCCCGCGCTCGGCGCGCTCGCCGCCGGTCAGGCCGACCAGCTCGGCGGGTACCGGGTGGCCGAACTGCGGTCCGCCTGCGCGGCACTGGGAGTCACCGACCACCGGTTCCTCGGCGGCATCGGGCGGTGGCGCGACTCCGGCATGGTCGGCGTCGAGGCGAACTCCCACCCGCGCGCGTTCGTCCGGGGCTCGCTCGACGAGCAGACCGGGCAGTTGGCGTCGATCATCTCCTCCGTGAAGCCCCAGGTCGTCGTCACCTACGACGCGTTCGGCGGGTACGGGCACCCCGACCACATCCGCGCGCACGAGATCACCACGGCGGCGGCCGGCTCCGTCGACCGGGTGTTCCACGCGGTGACCTCGCGGTCCGCGCTGGCGGAGGGCGTCGAGGGGTTGGCCGGGTTGGCCGACCTGCCGTTCCGGCTGCCGGAGCCCGACGAACTGCCCGCCGTGGACGACGCGCTGATCACCACCACGATCGACATCTCCGAGCACCTGGTGGCCAAGCTGCGCGCGCTGCGGGCGCATTCGACGCAGGTGAGCGTGTGGCAGGACGGCGCGGCGTACGCGTTGTCCAACGGCGTGGCGCAGCCGGTGCTGCGGGCCGAGCACTACGTGCTGGCGCGCGGGTCGGCGCAGGGGTGCGCGACAGACCTGTTCGGGGGCCTCGATTGAGGTCACTGGGGTCGCGGGTGGCGTTGGCGGTCGTGTCGGTCGAGGCGTTCGTCCTCGCGGTGCTGGAGATCTTCTTCCTGCCGTGGCGGTGGGACGGCACGCTGCTGCCGGCGTTCAACGACTGGCCGTTCCCGGTCGCGGTGCTGGTGGCGGTCGTGACGACGCCCGCGCTGGTGGTGGCCGCCTCCTGGTACGCGCGGAGCACCCTCGGCGCGCTGTCGCCGTTGCTGGTGTGGTTGGTGACCCTGCTGGTGTTCGGGCTGTTCGGCCCGGGCGGTGACGTGATGCTGCTGAACGACTGGCGCTCGCTCGCGCTGTTCGCGGGTGGTTCGCTGCCGAGCGCGATCGCCGTGGGCGCGTTCCTGGGTCGCCGTGCCGTCGATCACTGACCGCGACGTGGTGCGGGCCCTCCGCCCGTTCGTGCGAGCGACCGGCCCACTGCTGGACGCGGTGCGTGACACGGACGCGCTGGTGCGGGACCGCTCCGTCGAGGACGGCGCGGACCGGTCGGTGGTGGACCGGCTGTGGGAGGCGCTGGCGGCGGTGAAGGTGCCGGGCACCGCGGCGTGGACCCGGATGGACGTCCGCGACCGCGACGAGTTCTGGCTGAACCGGGTCGGGCGGCTGGTGTCGCTGGTGGCCGCGCTGCCCGGGGTCGGCGGCGCGCTCGCGGACCGCCTGCCCATCCAGTCCGCGCTCGGCGCGGCCGGGCAGGGGTTGCTGCTGTCGGCGCTCGCGGGCGAGCACGGGTTCGACTCGACCGAGGACCGGGTGCGGCTGCTGGCGTGGGTGCTGTTCCAGCGCGCGGTCGACGCCTCCCCGGTGGACCCGGACGAGGACGCCCGGACCCGGGAGCTGACCGAGGAGTTGACCGAGGGCCTCGCCGCGGACCGGGGTGCCGGCTCGACGATCAAGGCCGTCGGTCGCACGGTGTGGAAGCTCGCCAGGGTGCTGTGGTCGCTGGAGGGCGAACTCGACAAGCGCCCACAGGGCCGCTTCTACCACCAGGCGCTCGGGATGCTGCCCGTGGTCGGGGTGGTCGGCGACTACTTCGGCGAGCGCTCGGCCCTCAAACGCGTCCGCACGGCCGCCTACGAGTGGTTCGCCGAGCAGTAGACCGCTGTGGGTCGGGCCGGAGCACGCCCGGCGTCAGGGCTCGCCGGAGGTTTTCGCGCCGACTGTCGTCCGGGGCGGGAACGCACGCTCGGCGTCGGTGCTCGCCGCAGGTTCTCGGGCGGCTGTCGTCCCGGGCGGGAGCGCGACCGGCGTCGGTGCTCGCCGGAGGTGCCCGCGCCGATCGTCGTCCCGCGCCGATCGTCGTCCCGGGCCGGAGCGCGCCCGGCGTCAGGGTTCGCCGCAGGTTCTCGCGCCGACTGTCGTCCCGGGCGAGCACACCCTCGGCAGGCGCGCGGAGGTCTCGCCCCACCGCCGTGACCGGTGCGCCTCGCCGGGGCACGCCCTTGTCAGGCTCCCGGCACCCAGTACCGGTAGCGGTGGTGTTCGGCGCATCCCAGCGCGCGGTACAGCGTGACGGCGGGGGAGTTGTGCTCCGCCACCTGTAGCGCGCACACCCGCGCGCCGTGCTCGAGCCCCCACGTCGCGAGCGCGCCCATCAGCGATCGGGCCACGCCGCCGCGCCGGGCCTCCGGGCGCACGGCCAGCCGCGCCACGTGCAGGACCTCGCCGACCACCGCGCCGCGCACCGCCCCGACGACCACCCCCTCCCGTTCCACCTCCCCGAAACCGACCCGGCTCCCACTACCCAGGACACGCCTCTGCGCGGTCGTCGGGTTGGCCTGCGCGGCCAATTCCCACCAACCGGGTGACGGCGTCCCCGCAACCGCCGCAGCACGGTCCTTCGGGGTGGCGAAGCCACGGAGCGTGCCGGTCATGACCAGCGACTCCGCCCCACCCGGATGATCGACGTCGACCCGCCACCGGGCGTCCGCGACCGCCGCCTCCACCGGCGCGCCCACGACCACGTGCGCGCACGGCGCGATCCCGTGCGCCGCCGCGAACAGCTTCACCCGGTCGAGGGCCTGCGGAACGGGCAGACCGGGGTCGCCGAGGGTCAGGGCGCTGTTCGCGCGACCGGTGAAACCGCCCGCCGCGCGCAGCCGCCACCCGCCCAGCGGCTCGTCGACGAGCGCCGGCCACGCATCGGCACAACGTTGCTCCAACTCGGTGACATCGACCACGGTCGGATGGTCCCCCGCCCAGGTGAGCGTTGTCCTGTGAAGTGGCGCACGGTGCAGATAAGGCAAGCCTGACCGTTGGACAATGGGATTCGCCGCGTACTCTCCGGCTTGCGCGGTGTGGACCAGGACAAGAGCAGGAGAGCGCAGTGACCTATGTGATCGCCCAACCGTGCGTGGACGTGCTCGACAAGGCGTGCATCGAAGAGTGCCCCGTCGACTGCATCTACGAAGGCGACCGGATGCTCTACATCCACCCGGACGAGTGCGTCGACTGCGGTGCCTGCGAACCGGTGTGCCCGGTCGAGGCCATCTACTACGAGGACGACGTGCCCGACCAGTGGAAGGAGTACACGAAGGCGAACGTGGACTTCTTCGACGACCTCGGCTCTCCTGGTGGCTCGACCAAGCTGGGCAAGGTCAGCGCCGACCCCGACTTCATCAAGGCGCTCCCCCAGCAGGCGTCGCACGAGTGATTCGCGCACTCCCGGACTTCCCCTGGGACACCCTGGCCGACCACGCCGCCACGGCACGCGCGCACCCCGGTGGCGTGGTCGACCTGTCGGTGGGCACGCCCGTCGACCCGGTGTCCGAGCCGATCCAGGACGCCCTGTCGGCCGTCGCCGACCAGCCCGGCTACCCGACCACGCACGGCACGCCCGAACTGCGTGAGGCCGTGGTCGAGGCGCTGGCCCGACGGTACGGCGTGCCCGGGCTCGACCCGGCGGCGGTGCTGCCGACCATCGGCTCCAAGGAGCTCGTCGCGTGGCTGCCCACGCTGCTCGGGCTCGGCGAGGGCGACCTCGTGGCGATCCCGGCGCTCGCGTACCCGACCTACGAGGTGGGCGCGCGGCTGGCCGGCGCGACGACCGTGCTGCTGGCCGACGGCGAGGCGCCGCCGCCCGGCACGAAGCTGGTGTGGCTGAACTCCCCGTCCAACCCGACCGGCCGCGTGCTGGACGCCGAGGCGCTGGCCAAGGCGGTCGCCGAGGCGCGGGCGGTGGGCGCGGTCGTGGCGTCCGACGAGTGCTACCTGTCGCTGCCCTGGGAGGCCGAGCCGGTGTCGGTGCTCCGCGAGGAGGTCAACGGCGGCAGCCTGGAGGGGCTGCTGGCGGTGCACTCGCTGAGCAAGTCCTCGAGCCTCGCCGGGTACCGCGCCGGGTTCGTCACCGGCGACCCCGCGCGGGTGAGGGCGTTGCTCGAGCTGCGCAAGCACGCGGGCATGATCGTGCCGCGGCCCGTGCAGTCGGCGATGACCGCCGCGCTGCGCGACGACGAGCACGTGCGCGTCCAGCGCGAGCGGTACCGGGCGCGCCGGGCCGTGCTGCGGCCGGCGCTGGAGGCCGCCGGGTTCCGGGTCGACCACTCGGAGGCCGGCCTGTACCTGTGGTCGACGCGGGACGAGGACGCGGGGAAGACCGTGTCCTGGCTCGCCGAACGCGGTGTCCTCGCCGCTCCCGGCACGTTCTACGGGCCGTCGGGCGACCGCCACGTGCGGATCGCGCTGACCGCGACCGACGAGCGCGTCGCCGAGGCGGCGCGCCGACTGGGCTGACCGGTCCGGGCGTCCCGTGCGGACGCCCGGACCCCGGGCTCCGACCGCGCGTACGCGGTCGGAGCGGAGTGCCCGCGGACTAGTTGCTGTGCAGGGCGGCGTTCAGCTCGACGCCGGTCCCCTTGCGGGGGCGGACCTTCACGACGCCGGTGGTGGAGTCGCGGTAGAAGAGCAGGTTCGGCACGCCGGAGAGCCGGGCGCCCTTGACGACCTGGCCGTCGTCGGTGGTGATCTTGGTGCCGGCGGTGACGTAGAGCCCCGCCTCCACGACCGTGTCGTCGCCCAGCGAGATGCCGACGCCGCCGTTCGCGCCGATCAGGCAGCGCTCGCCGATCGCGATGACCTCCTTGCCACCGCCGGACAGCGTGCCCATGATCGACGCGCCGCCGCCCACGTCGGAGCCGTCGCCGACGACGACGCCCGCGGAGATCCGGCCCTCGACCATCGACGCGCCCAGCGTGCCGGCGTTGTAGTTCACGAAGCCCTCGTGCATGACCGTGGTGCCCGACGCCAGGTGCGCGCCCAGTCGGACCCGGTCCGCGTCCGCGATCCGGACGCCCGTCGGCAGCACGTAGTCCACCATCCGGGGGAACTTGTCGACGCCGTGCACGGTGACCGGACCGCGCGAGCGCAACCGGAGGCGGGTCTCCTCGAAGCCCTCCACCGCGCAGGGGCCGTGGTTGGTCCACACGACGTTGGACAGCAGCCCGAACACGCCGTCCAGGTTCTGCCCGTGCGGCTTCACCAGCCGCGCGGACAGCAGGTGCAGGCGCAGGTAGACGTCGTACGCGGAGGTCGGCGCGGCGGACAGGGCCTCGACGCCCACCCGCACGCCGACCACCTCGACGTCCCGCTCCGCGTCGACGCCCAGCAGCTTCGCGGCGGCCTCGCCGAGTTCGGCGGCCACCTCCGCGGCGGACAGGCGGACGGTCTCCGACGCGGCGGCGCCGAGATGGGGTGACGGGAACCAGGTGTCCAGGACGGCACCCTCGGGGGTGACCGTGGCGAGGCCGACGCCGTACGCGCCGGTGGGGTTTTCGGTGCTCACGGACGCCAACGGTAACGTGCGCGGGGTGGCCGACACCCTGCACCTGGCATCCGATCCCGTCGAACTGACCGCCGCCCTCGTGGACGTGCCGAGCGTGTCGGGCGCCGAGGAGACCCTCGCGGACCTCGTGGAACGCTCGCTGCGGGAGCAGACCGACCTGGAGGTCGTCCGGTCCGGCAACACCGTGCTGGCCCGCACGAACCTCGGCCGCGAGCGCCGCGTCGTGCTCGCCGGGCACCTGGACACCGTGCCGGTGAACGACAACCTGCCGTCCCGGCTGGTGGACGGCGTCCTGCACGGCCTCGGCTCGGTCGACATGAAGGGCGGTGTCGCGGTGATGCTGAACCTCGCGGCCACCGTCGCGGCGCCCCGGCACGACCTGACCTACGTGTTCTACGACTGCGAGGAGGTCGAGGCGACCCGCAACGGCCTCGGCCGGATCGAGCGCGACCTGCCCGAGTGGCTGCTGGGCGACCTGGCGATCGTGCCGGAGCCGTCGAACGCGGCGATCGAGGCGGGCTGCCAGGGCACCATGCGGATCGAGGTCCGGGCGACCGGCGAGCGGGCGCACACCGCGCGCGGGTGGATGGGCCGCAACGCGATCCACGCGCTGGCCGACGCGCTGGACCGGTTGCGGGACTACGAGGAGCGGCGGGTCACCATCGACGGCTGCCACTTCCGCGAAGGCCTCCAGGCGGTGCGGATCGGCGGCGGCGTCGCGGGCAACGTGGTGCCGGACGAGGCGGTGCTGACGGTGAACCACCGGTTCGCGCCCGACCGCACGCCCGAGGAGGCCGAGCGGCACCTGCGCGAGGTGTTCGCGGGCTACGAGGTGGTCGTCACGGACGTGTCCGCGGGCGCGCTGCCCGGCCTGGCCTCGCCCGCCGCGCGGGAGCTGATCGAGGCCGCCGGCGGCGAGCCGACCGCGAAGCTCGGGTGGACCGACGTGGCGCGGTTCGCGGCGCTGGGCATGCCGGCGGTGAACTTCGGCCCGGGCGACCCGACGTTGGCCCACACGCGGCAGGAGAACGTCCCGGTGAACCAGATCCGACAGTGCCTTGAAGTGTTGCGGCGCTTCCTGGGCTGACGTCGTGTCGCGTCTAGACTCGCGGCAATGAGCGAGGTTCCGGTGAGTGACAACGGCGTGGACGAGCACCCGAAGGAGAAGCAGCGCGGACCGGTGGTGCTGCGCCGCGATCGCCGCGAGGAGCTGACCACCACCGACCAGCGCCTGCTCGACTCGCGCGGACCGTCCGACTGGGTGCACACCGACCCGTGGCGGGTGCTGCGCATCCAGGCCGAGTTCGTGGAGGGCTTCGGCGCGCTGGCCGAGGTGCCCAGCGCCGTCACGGTGTTCGGCTCCGCGCGCACCACGCGCGACCACCCCGAGTACGCCACCGGTCGCGCGCTCGGCGGCGCGCTGGCCGAGGCGGGCTACGCGGTGATCACCGGCGGCGGTCCGGGCGCGATGGAGGCGGTCAACCGGGGCTGCTCGGAGAAGGGCGGCTTCTCGATCGGGCTCGGCATCGAGCTGCCGTTCGAGCAGGGCCTGAACCCGTGGGTCGACCTGGGCGTGAACTTCCGCTACTTCTTCGTGCGCAAGACCATGTTCATCAAGTACTCGCAGGCGTTCATCTGTCTGCCGGGCGGTTTCGGCACGCTGGACGAGCTGTTCGAGGCGCTCACCCTGGTGCAGACCAAGAAGGTCACCAAGTTCCCGGTGGTGCTGTTCGGGAAGTCCTACTGGCAGGGTTTGTACGACTGGGTGAAGAACTCGGTGCTGGAGGGCGGGAAGGTCGGCGAGAAGGACCTCGGCCTGCTGCACCTGACCGACGACATCGACGACGCGGTGCGCGTGGTGAACGAGGCGCACCAGGCGTGGGCGGACACGCACTGATGTCCCTCACCGTCACCGTCTACTGCGGATCGCAGCGCGCCGTGCCGGACAGCTACCTGCGGCTCGCCACCGAGGTCGGCACGGCGCTCGCGGCGCGCGGCTGGTCGCTCGCCTGGGGCGGCGGTCGCACGTCGATGATGGGCGCGGTCGCCGAGGCGGCGCGGGCGGGCGGCGCGCGCACGACGGGCGTGATCCCGCGGTCCCTGGTGGACCGGGAGTGGGCCGACCGGGACGCGGACGACCTGCTCCTGGTCGACACCATGCGGGACCGCAAGGCGCTGATGGAGGCGCACGGCGACGCGTTCCTGGCGCTGCCGGGCGGCATCGGCACCTGCGAGGAGCTGTTCGAGGTGTGGACCGCGCGGGTGCTCGGCCTGCACGCGAAACCGGTCGTGGTGCTGGACGTGGACGACCACTACCGGGGTCTGCTGGAGTGGGTGAACTCCTTGCACGGCAAGGGTTTCGTGTCCCGGCACGCGCTGGACTCGCTGGTGGTGGCCGACGACGTGCGCTCCGCGCTGGACGCGTGCGTCAGCTGAGCCGCACGTCGTCCAGCCCGCGCGCCGCGGCGAGCCGCCGCGCCTCGTCCTCCACCGGACCGAGGTCCAGGCCCGCGAACGGTTTCAGCGTCACGTCGAGCCGTCGGCCCGCGGTCTTCGCCCGCCAGGTGCCGACGACCTCGCCGTCGACCACGATCGCGCCCGGCCGGCCGAGGATGCGCCAGATCTCCTTCTGGCGTCCCTTGTCCGGCACGAGCAGGTCGCGGTCGCGCGCGTTGAGGTACGGGTCCAGCGGCGGCAGCAGCCTCGTCAGGTCCGGCTCGGGCGGGTTCTCGTACTCGCCGACGACGTCCGCGGGCAACCAGCCGCCGGGCGTCACCTCGACCAGGTCCTCCGGCCACAGCGCCTTCACGCCGCGGACCGGCGCGCCGAAGTAGCGGGCCACCTCGGACGGTCCGGCGGGTCCGTGCAGCCGGAGGTAGGCGCGCGCCAGGTCGAGGAAACCCTTGGTGGCCTGGGGGATCGCGAGCCGCTTCGCCAGCGGGACGAACGTCACGGTGCGCTCGTCGGGGTCGAACCGGAGCCCGGCCGGCAGCACGGCGAGGCGGAAGATCGGGTCCTGCACGTGGGTCGACCCGCAACCCCGGCAGTGCGCGGTGACCTCGGCGGGCACCAGCGGGGTCAGCGCGGTGCTCGCCTCGCCCTTGGTCATCGGGCCCTTCACCACGCCGCGCAACGCCCGCACGACCTCGGTGAACACGGCGAGCCCGTCGGTCACCGGCGGCCGGTTCATCCGGGACACCGCGTCGGCGTCGTCGAACGGCCACAGCCTCGCGGCCAGCGCGGGCAGTTCCGCCGCCCGGTGCCAGTGCGGCGCGCCGCGCACGCTCCAGGTGAGCCGGAACCCGTCGAGCGAGGGCGCGTCGAGCCTGGCCGCCAGCGCGGGCAGCGCCGACCGCTCCGAGTCCTGCACGCCGAGGTCGAACACCCGCAGGTCGGACGGGGTCGCGGCGGCCCGGTCGAAGCCGTGCGCCGCGACCCGGAACGCCAGCACCCGCGCCCGGTCAGCCAAAGCGGTGGTCCACGGTGATCCGCTCGTGCTCCAGCCGCACGGTGCCGCTGACGCCCGCGAGCCCGTCGGTGCCGGAGCCGGGCACGAAGTGGCCGAAGAACACCGGGCCCTCCGGCGACATGGTCGCGCCGTGCTGGAGCACGACCGAGCCGGTGCGGCCGTCCAGCGTGCCGGTGAACTTCTCCGTGCCGACGTACCCGCCCGAGCCGCTCTCGGCCATGCAGGTGGTCAGCTCGCCGGTGCTGGTGCCCGCCATGGACCCGGCGTAGGTCTTCCCGACCTGGACGCGGCCCAGCTTCGGGTCGGTCTCGTCCAGGACGGTCTCGTCCCAGCGCGTGATGGTGAACGTCGATTCCATGCCGACGATGCTGACACCGATCCCTGACATCCGCTGTCAGCTTCGCGGCACCGACAGCGTCGAGTCCGCGCCGAACGCCACGCCGCCGCCGAGCCTGCTCGCGCTCCCGTACCGGGCGTCGACCGTGTCCACGACCAGCACCAGCCGGTTGCCGGCCGCCACGGTCCACAGCGTCGGCTCCAGGTCGAGGTCGATCGTGCGGGTGGCCGCACCGGCGAGGGTGACCGGTTTGTGCGTGATCAACGCGCCCAGCCCGAGCGGGTTCACCTCGTAGAGGTAGGCGAACAGGGTGGTCGTGGCGGTCGTGGTCACGGTCAGGTGGGCGCGGGGCGTGCCGCCGACGGTGCTCGCGGTCGGGTGCGCCGGTCCGCGCCAGACCGCCGCCGCGTTTCGGTCGACCAACGGCGTCGCCACCCCGGTCGGCAGCTTCAGGAACCCCTGGAGGGCGCCGCTGACCAGCACCGTCCCGCTCTCCGCGATCGTCGGCCACCCGGTGCCGATCCGCTCGGCGGTCAGGGTCGTGGTGTCCGTGCGGGTGGTCACCGCCCGCCACGACGGGTAGTCGCGCCACGCGCCGCCGTTGTTCGGCCGCAACCGCACGGGCGCCTCGCGGTCGACGCCGTTGTCCACGCCCTTGAGGTAGTGGTCGAACCAGCGGCCGGCGGACTCCCAGATCTCGTTCGGCAACCCGGCCGCGCCGAACAGCTCGGCGGTGGCGTGATCGCCGGGCGAGAGCATGAGCCGCTTGGGCGCGTCCAGCGCGGTGAAGAAGTCGGTGACCTGGCCGGGCGGGAACAGGCCGTCGTTCCAGGCGTTGCCGATCAGCACGGCGGCCTTGATCGACGCGGCCTTCGTCGCGGGGGAGCGGGGCGGCGAGATCGGCAGCACGTCGGCGAACCGGCCCTGGCGGTACGCGGCCTCCGCGTCGGTCAGCACCGGGCCGGGCCTGCCGGTGAGCCTGCCCGCGGCCAGCAGGAGTTCGACGGCCTGGTTGCTCACCGTGTCGTTCGGGTAGAGGGATCGGGCCAGGTCGGTCCACGTGCTGAGCGCGGCGACGGCCTTGATCCGCGGGTCGGCCGCCGCGGCGAGCAGGGACTGGCCCGCGCCGTAGGAGATGCCGCCGACGCCGACCCGCGTGACGTCGCCCGCCGCGTGCGCGACGCCCCAGTCGATCACCCGGCTGACGTCGGCGATCGTGTCGGGACCGGCGACGTCGATGGTGCCGGCGGAGTCGTGGAAGCCGCGGCTGGTGTAGCTGATCACCGAATAACCCGACTGGTAGGCGAGTTTCGCCGCCGCGCCGACGTACTCGATGTCGTTCACGCCCCAGCTCGACGGCAGCACGAGCAGCGGGAACGGCCCGGCGCCGCGTCCGGTCGGCTGCACCACGAACGCCTTGAGCGGCGTGCCGCCCTGGCCGGGGATCGTCTCGTAGGTCACCGCGACACCGGGCGCGGCGTGGGCCGGCGCGGCGAGGACCAGCGTGGTCAGCAGGGCGGCGAGCAGGGGCAGTGACCGGCGCACGCGGTCCTCCGTGATCTGGATCACCCGGATGTGGTTGCCGGTGAGTCAAGCGCGAGCTACTCGACGGTAGCAACGGGCTGTGGCCCAGCTCACATCAAGTGTCGGCGTGGCACGATGGCGCGCATGCGGTTCGGTGATCGGGACGTGCCTCAAGACCGTGCCCTGGTGATGGCGATCGTCAACCGGACCAGGGACTCCTTCTACGACCAGGGCGCGACGTTCGCCGACGACGCGGCCATGGCGGCGGTGGACCGCGCGGTGGCCGACGGCGCGGACGTCGTGGACATCGGCGGGGTGAAGGCGGGGTCCAAGGGCGAGGTCGTGGACGCCGCCGAGGAAGCCCGCCGGGTGGTGCCGTTCGTGGCGGCCGTGCGCGAGCGCCACCCGTCGCTGGTGATCAGCGTCGACACGTGGCGGCACGAGGTGGGCCGCGCGGTGTGCGAGGTCGGCGCGGACCTGATCAACGACACCTGGGCGGGCGCGGATCCCGCGCTGGCCGAGGTCGCGGCGGAGTTCGGCGTCGGCATCGTGTGCTCGCACACCGGCGGCCTCGCGCCGCGCACCGACCCGCACCGGGTCCGCTACACCGACGTGGTCGCCGCGGTGGCCGCCGAACTCGTGGAGCGGGCCGAGCGGATGGTGGCGCTGGGCGTGCCGCGGGCCGGCGTGCTGATCGACCCGACGCACGACTTCGGCAAGAACACCTGGCACGGGCTGGAGCTGTTGCGGCGCCTGGACGAGCTGGTCGACACCGGGTGGCCGGTGCTGATGGCGCTGTCCAACAAGGACTTCGTCGGCGAAACCCTGGACGCGGACCTGCGCGACCGGGTGGACGGCACGCTCGCCGCCACCTCGGTCGCCGCGTGGGCGGGCGCGAAGGTGTTCCGGGCGCACCAGGTCGGGCAAACCCGGCGGGTGGTGGAGATGGTCGCGAGCATCGCGGGCACCCGGCCGCCGGCGCGCGTGCTGCGGGCCATGGCCTAGCGGTTCTCGGCCTGCCACCGGTCCCGGTAGTAGCCGGGCGCGGCGGCGAGTTCGTCGTGCGTGCCGCGCTGGGTGACCACGCCGTCCTCGATCACCACGACCTCCTCGAAGTCGCGCAGCGGCGCGAGCCGGTGGGTGACCAGGACGACGCGGTCGGCGTGGTCGAGGACCCGGCGCAGCACGGTGTCGCCGTGGTCGTGCGCCAGGCCCTCGACGGGTTCGTCCAGCAGCAGCACCTCGGGGTCGGCGAGCAGCGCCCGGGCCAGCAGCAGCCGTTGCCGTTGACCGCCGGACAGCGTGGTCGCGTCGGTGTCCCAGTCGACGTCCAGGTCGGTGATCCGCGCGATCCGGTCCAGTTCCCCTTGTGGCGCATCGGGTTTCGCGAACCGGACGTTGGCCAGCACGGTCGTGCGGAACACGTGCGAGTCGGCCATCGCGCCCCGGGCCCGCTCCGGGTGGGCGCGCGCGAGCCGGTTCAGGTAGGTCGTCTTGCCGGCGCCGCTCGGTCCGACGACGCCGAGCCGGCGCGCGGTCGGGAGCTCTTCGCGTGGCGGTGGTTCCGGCTGCGCTCGGAGCAGGTCGCGGACCCGGGTGACCGACGTGCGGGCCTGCGCCCAGCGGCGGGCGGCGGCGGTCAGCGGCACGGTCACCTCCAGCACCGCGATGGCGCCCAGCACGACGGGTGGCGTGGCGCCCTGGCCGATCAGCAGCAGCCCGGTGCCGAACTGCGCGAGCACCGCCAGTGCGTCCGGCAGTCCGAGCACGGCCCGGTTCTCCTTGCGGCGCAACGCCTCCACCGTCGCGTCCGCGGTGGCGAGCTGCCGGTCCACCGCGCCGAACGCGGTCAGCTCGGCCGCGCCGTCGACCAGGGTGACGGTGCGGGCGGCGAGGTCGGCGCGCAGCGGCGCGAGGTCGCGCAGGTGCCGGTCGGCGAGCGCGAACGCGGCCCACGGCAGTCCGACGCCGGTGAGCAGCAGGCCGGCGACGAGCGGCCAGGCGAATCCGGTGGCGACGACCGCGACCACCCCGACGACGGCCGCCACGCACGCGGGCAGCAGGCACCGCAGCACCGCGTCCTGCACGGCGTCCACATCGGACACCAGCCGGGTGAGCGCGTCGGCGTCGGCGAGGGGGCGGCGGACCAGCGAGTCGTAGAGCCGACCGCGCAGCCCGACCAGGTGCCGCAGGACCGCGGCGTGCCCGGAAAGCCTTTCGGCGTAGCGGAAGACGCCGCGCAGCACAGCGAGCGTGCGCACCGCGACGATGGCGACCGCGAGGGAGGCCAGTGGCGGTTGGGTGCTCGCGCGCAGGATCAGCCAGGTGGCGGTGACGACGAGTCCGATGCCGGCCAGTTCGGCCAGCACCCCGGCGCCGACCGCGATCCCGAGCCGGCGGAACTGTCGTACCCCGTGAGTACTTTTGGCCCCAGGGGTGCTCGTGGCGGGGGTACGTCCGCCGGGCGCTGCGGTCGGGCCGAGCGGGTCGGGTGAGGCCGGTGCCGGCGGGGCGGCCGGGAGCGGCGGGGCGGCGGGTGGCTCCGGGTCGGTCGGCGGCGGGTCGGGCATGGTTCTCCGGGGTGTCGTGGGCGGAACCGGTGGTGTCGGGTGCGGGGTGGTGGTCATCGGAGTTCCACCACCCGGTCCACGGTGGTCAGCAGGGCGGTGCGGTGGGCGACCACGAGGGCGGTGTGGTCGGGTGCGAGTTTCCGGGTGGCGCGCAGCACGACCTCTTCGGTGCCGGTGTCCAGGCGGGACGTCGGCTCGTCCATCAGCAGCACCCGCGCGTCGGGGCGCACCAGGGCGCGGGCCACCGCCACGCGTTGGCGCTCGCCCGACGAGAGCGGGTGGCGGGCGTCGACCAGGTGGGCCAGGTCCAGTGAGCGGGCCACCGGGCGGACGTCCGCGCCCGGCGCGCCCAGCGCGATGTTGTCCGCGACCGTCCCCGGGAACAGGGTCGGGCGCTGCGGGACCCACGCCAGGCGGGCCAGCCACTCCGCGCGGTCCAGGGCGCGCAGGTCGACGCCGCCCACCAGGACCCGGCCCGCCCGGGGCTCGACCTCGCCCAGCAGCACGCCGAGCACGGTGCTCTTGCCCGCGCCCGACGGTCCCACCAGCGCGAGCCGCTCGCCCGGCGCCACGGTCAGGTCGAACGACGTCAGCGCGTCGACGTCCCGGGTCGGGTAGCGCACCGAGACGCCCTCGAACTCGATCGACGCCGTCCGCAGGTCCGGCACCCGCGCGGTGGCCCGGGCCGGCGGCCGCACGGGCGCAAACGCTTGCTCGAGCACCGCCACGCCCTCCGCCGACGCGTGGAACTGGGCACCGGCGGCGCGCAGCGGCAGGTAGGCCTCCGGCGCGAGCAGCAGCACCAGCAACGCCACCTGCAACGTCACCCCGCCGTGCAGCAGCCGGAGACCCACCGGGACCGCGACCAGCGCCACGGACAGCGTCGCCACCAGCTCCAGCACCAGTGCGGACAGGAACGCGACGCGCAGCGTGCGCAGGGTTTCGGTCGCGTGCGCGGACGCCATCGCCCGCACCGTCCGCGCCTGGGCCCGCGCCCGGCCGAACATCCGCAGCGTGCCCGACCCGCGCACCACGTCCAGGAAGTGCCCGCCCAGCGCGACCAGCGCGTCCCACTGCCGCCGCGTCCGGTCCCGGGTGTGCGCGCCGACCAGCGCCGCGAACACCGGCACCAGCGGCAGCGTGGCGAGGATGGTCAGCGCCGCGCCCGGGTCCGCGAACGACAGCCGGATCAGCACGGCCACCGGCACGGTCACCGACACCACCAGCTGCGGCAGGTACCCGGCGAGGTAGGGCTCGATCGCGTCGAGCCCCTTCACCACCAGCGTCGCCACCTCGCCCGGTCGGCCCCGAGTGCCCACCGCGTCCCGCACCACCTTGCGCCGCAACGAGGCCTTGACCGCCGCCGCCTCCCGGGCGGTCACCACCCGACCGGCGAGCACCAGCGCGCACCGCAGCCCGACCACGCCGACCAGCGGCCCGACGCCGTCGCCGCCGGAGAACACCCGGGCCAGCAGTTCGGCCTGCGCCAGCACGACGCCCGCGGTCAGCAGGCCCAGTGCCACCAGCAGGACGACGTACCGCCGCTCAACGTGCCGCACGGGACATCCGCCACGTCGCCCACTGGAACACCAGCACCAGTGGTGCCACGCCGAGCGCGATCCACGCCAGCGGCGCCAGCGTGCCCGCGTGCGCCATCACCTCCGACCCGACCACGTCCCGCGCGCCGAACACGGCGAGGACGGGCAGCGCGCACACCGCCGCCGTCGCGACGAACGCCCAGCCGAACGCCTCCCCGCGCAGCGCGACCCACGCCGCGCCCAGCAGCAGCACCGCGAGCACCGCCGCCCAGCCGAACGCGGGCACCGGCACCGGACCCGTCGTCGGCACGGTCAGCGCGGCGAACACCGCCACCGGCGCGAGCAGCCACCGGGCGCACCGCAGCGCCCGCGCCCGCAGCGGACCGGACAGCCGCCACACCAGGAACACCGCGCCGTGCAAGGAGAACAGCGCCGTCACCCCGACCGCCCACAGCCACCCCGGCCCGCCGAGCACGTCCGCGAGCAGCAGTCCCCACGACACCGAGACCAGCAGCGCGCCGCCGATCAGCGGCACGTCCCACCACCCGCCGTCGCGCAGCTGCACCGCCACGGTGAACAGCACCAGGCCCACCAGCAGCACGACCACCGCGCCGTGGTGCCCGGACAGCAGTTCGCCCTCCAACCGCGGGAAGGCGCCGAACAGCACGCCGACCGCCGCCACCAACCACACCTCGTTGCCCAGGAAGTACGGCGTCATCGCGCGCAACACCCGACGGCGCGCGGGCTCGTCGCGACCGGTGAACCGGACCACCAGCGCCACGCCGTAGTCGAACCCGGCGAGCGCGAAGTACCCCGCGACCAGCAACCCCAGCAGGGCGACCCAGAACGCTTCCACCACGAACCTCCTACAGCGCCGGCACGAGCGGCGAGACGGGCGCGGGCGCGGACTCCGGGTCCGGACCGCGCGCCGCGAGCCGCGCGATCACCACCCAGTCGGCGACCGCGAGGACCAGGAACACGCCGGCGAACGCGATCAGCGAGGTGAGCATCCCGCCGGCGTCGACCGGCGACAGGGCGTCCTCGGTGCGCAGCAGGCCGTAGACCAGCCACGGCTGCCGGCCGAGTTCGCGCAGCAACCACCCGAGGATCGCCGCCGCGAACGGCAGCGGCACGCCGATCACCATCAGCCACAGCACCGGTCGCCACCGGGTCACCCGGTCGCGCCACAGCAGCGGCAGCGTCAGCCAGCTGACCAGGAACAGCGTGAACCCGATCTGGATCATCACACCCAGGCCCGCGCCGCCGACCGGACCCGCGGCCTCGGTCTTGCCCGGCTGGAACTGCGCGATCACCGGGAACTGGCCGAACCCGGCGCCGATCAGGAACGGCGTGGCGAGCGCCGTCGTCCACACGCCGGTGCGCAGCGACCGCCGGAAGAAGTCGACCTCCGCGGTGCGCCGCAGGAAGTGCCACGCCGACACGCCCGTGACGAACACGCCCGCCACGGTGAGCGCGCCGAACACCAGGTGCGCCACCGCGACGGTGAACGTCGGGTTGGTCAGCAGCGCGCCGAGGTCGACCAGCCGCAGCACCCCGTCGTGCACCTCGTAGCCGACGGGGTGCTGGAGGAAGCCGTTGGCCACCATGATCCACACCGCCGAGGCGTACGCGGTCAGCGCGACCAGCCAGATCAGCGCCAGGTGCGCCCAGCGGTTCAGCCGGTCCCAGCCGAAGATCCACAACCCCAGGAACGTGGACTCCAGGAAGAAGGCGACCAGCGTCTCGACCGCGAGCGGCGCGCCGAACACGTCGCCGGCGAACTCCGAGAGCCCCGACCAGTTCAGCCCGAACTGGAACTCCATCACGATGCCGGTCGCGATGCCCATCGCGTAGTTGACCACGTACAGCCGGCCCCAGAACCGCGTCATCCGCAGGTGCACGGCGCCGCCGGTCAGCGTCGCCCTGGTCTGCATGACCGCGACCACCGTCACGAGCCCGATCGTCAACAGCACGAACAGGAAGTGGAACGAGGTGGTGAGCGCGAACTGGAGCCGGGCGAGTCCGAGTGCGTCCATGCGTAGGCACGTTATATGTAGGCAGCCGACATGTGGATCCGGGATGACCCCGATGTGCCCCGGATCTCCCACCCGTAGACTCGCTACCCATGAAGTCGGACGCGTTGCGAGGTCACCTCGACGCGCTGCTGCTCGCCGTGCTCGACGGCGGGCAACTGCACGGCTACGCCATCATCGAGGCGTTGCAGCTGCGCAGCGGCGGCGTGCTCGACCTGCCGACCGGCACCGTCTACCCGGCGCTGCGCCGGCTGGAGACGGCCGGCCTGGTGGTCAGCGAGTGGAGCACGGTCGGCGGCCGGCAGCGCCGCACCTACCGGCTCACCAAGGCGGGTCAGCGGTCGCTGGTCGCCGAGCGCACCGCCTGGCGCGAGTTCACCACCGTGATCGACGGTGTGCTGGGAGGTGGCCCGTGGCCGGCGCAGGCGTGATCGACGCGTACGTGACGGCGCTCGACCGCAGGCTCCAGGGCCCCGACGCGGTCAAGGACGACCTGCTCGCCGAGGCGCGCGACAGCCTCGACGACGCGACCGAGGTCTACCGCGACGCCGGGCTGACCGAGGAGCAGGCCCAGCGCCGCGCGGTCGCCGACTTCGGGCCGGTCGGCCGGATCGCCCGCGACTACCAGGGCGTACTGGCGCTCGCCCAAGGCGTCCGGACGTTGCGCGCGCTGCTGCTGGTCGTCCCGTTCACGCACGCGATGTGGGAAACCAGCCGGCTGATCTGGATCGGCGGGTGGCCCGCGTTCGGACCCACCGGCACGCCGCCCGTCTGGTACCTCGCGATCGCCCGCGCCAACGACTGGACCGGCTGGATCGTCGCCGCCGTCGCCCTGGTCGCGCTGTTCGGCGGCCGGCTGCTCGCCCGCCGCGGCGCGCGCACCGACACGCTGGCCCGGCTCGCGGGCTCGGTCGCCGTCGGCATGGTCGGCACGGTCGTGTTCGCCAACCTGTCGATCGTCGTCGCCACCCTGCACGTGAAACCCGGCAACCTGGTCCTGTCACCCATGGTGACCGGCGCGACGGTCGCGTCGATGGTGATCCTGGCGAGATTGCTGGTACTCGCCCGGAGGTGTGTGGTGTTCGCCTCGGTGTGACGCGGGGTGATGTGTCACGATCGTGTCGTGACCACCGCGCTTGTCTACCTCGTCGTCATGGTCCTCGTGGCGGCCGTGGTGTTCCTGCTGGCCTCGCTGCTGTTCGGGCGGGGCGAGGAGATGGAACCGCTGCCGCCCGGCGCCTCGCCGACCCGGCTGCCGTCCGAGGACATCACCCCGGACGACGTGCGCGACCTGCGGTTCCAGCAGGTGCTGCGCGGCTACAAGATGTCCGAGGTCGACTGGGTGCTCGACCGGCTCGCCGCCGAGGTGGAGCAGCTGCGGGAGCGCGTCGCCGACCTGGAGTCGGCACGTGACCCGGCTTGAGCTGCGGGTCCACGTCGACGCGCCCGCCGAGCGCACCTGGGCGGCGGCCACCGACTGGGAGCGCCAGGGCGAGTGGATCCCGTTCACCCGGGTCCGGCTGCTCCGCGGCTCCGGCGAGGGCGCCGAGCTGTCCGCGTTCACCGGCGTCGGCCCGGTCGGGTTCACCGACACCATGCGGGTCACCGCGTGGGAGCCGCCGACCCGGTGCGCCGTGACGCACACCGGGTTCGTGGTGCGCGGCACGGCCGAGTTCCGGGTGGTGCCGCACGGCCCGACGTCGGAGTTCGTGTGGCGGGAGGACGTGCCGCTGCCGCTCGCCGTCGGGTTCGCGCCCGGCGTGAAGTGGTCGTTGCGCAGGTTCGCGAGATTCGCCGAGGAGTACCGTTGATCACCCGTTGCCCGTGGGGCGACAGCACGCCGGACTACGTCGACTACCACGACACCGAGTGGGGCGTGGAGCTGCACGGCGACACCGCCCTGTTCGAGCGGATGTGCCTGGAGTCGTTCCAGTCCGGCCTGTCCTGGATCACCATCCTGCGCAAGCGGGAGGGCTTCCGGACCGCGTTCGACTCCTTCGAGCCCGCGAAGGTCGCCGAGTACGACGACGCCGACTTCGAGCGCCTGATGGCCGACGCGTCGATCGTGCGCAACCGGGCCAAGATCAACGCGACGATCGGCAACGCCCGGGTGGTGCTGGAGCTCGAGAAGCCGCTGGACGAGATCCTGTGGTCGTTCGCGCCGGAGACGCACGTGCGTCCCGCGACCAGTGCCGACGTGCCGGCCGTCACACCCGAGTCCCAGGCGATGGCCAAGGAGCTCAAGCGCCGCGGCTTCGTCTTCCTCGGCCCCACCACCTGCTACGCGCTGATGCAGGCCACCGGCATGGTCGACGACCACATCGCGACCTGCTTCCGCGCCGGCTGACCACGCCCGGCGGGTCGACCCGCCGGGCGCGCCCCGGCTCAGCGACCGGTGAACACCGGCTTCTCCTTCGCCACGAACGCGGCCACGGCGGCCCGGTGGTCCTCGGTCGCACCCGCCTCCGCCTGCGTCCGCGCCTCGACCTCCAACGCCGCGTCCAGCGCGCCGGAGAACGCCAGCGCCTCCTTGATCTTGGCGAACGCCACCGTCGGACCCGACGCGAGCTTGCGCGCCAACGCCTGCGCCGTGCTCAGCGCCTCGCCGTCGGGCACGACCTGGCCCACCATGCCGATCCGCAGCGCCTCCGCCGCGTCCACCGGCTGGGCCAGCAGCATCATCTCCATCGCCCGCCCGTGCCCGATCAGCCGCGGCAGGGTCCAGGACGCGCCGGTGTCCGCCGTCAGGCCCACGTTCGCGAACGCCATGAGGAACCTCGCGCCCGCCGCCGCGATCCGCAGGTCGCTCGCGTAGGCCAGCGACGCGCCCGCGCCCGCCGCCGTGCCGTTGACCGCCGCGATCACCGGCTTGGGCAGCGCGATGATCGCCTTGACCAGCGGGTTGTAGTGCTCGACCACGGTCGACAGCGGCGCCGGGTCGCCCGCCTCCAGCAACCCGATGTGCTCCTTGAGGTCCTGGCCCGCGCAGAACGCCCGACCCGCGCCCGTCAGCACCACCGCGCGCACCGAGGTGTCCTTCGCGGTGTCCTCCACCGCCGCGAGGAGCAGCTCCTTCAGCGACGTGGTGAGCGCGTTGAACGACTCCGGCCGGTTGAGGGTGAGGGTGCGAACACCGTCAGCGTCTTCGATGAGGAGTTCGGACACGGGTGTGACCTCCGGGGGTTAGGTGGAGCCGAGGCTGTCGTCCACGAACGCGCGCACCGCGGGCGCCAGGCGCGCGGTGTGCCGGTCGAAGAACTCGGCGGCGGCGGCGCCCGGCCACGACGCGGGCAGCAGCTCGCGGGGCAGGCCGGGGTCGCGGAACAGGAACTTGCGCCACGCGTGCAGGAATCGCTGGGACGCGGCGAACGCCGTCGCCGGCGACGAGCCGTCCACACCGGACACCACCGGCTCCCACTCCGCGACGAACGCGGCGTAGTCCCGGCCGAGGGTGTCGAGGTCCCAGGCCCTGGTCGCGAGCAGCGTGTCGGCGCCGTCGTGCGCGCCGTGGAACGTGCTCGCCCGCACCTCTTCCGCCGCCAGCACGTCGGCGAGCTCCGGCGACGGCCGCGGTGCGATCCACGTCACGGGGCCCAGCGCGCCGTAGCCCAGCAGTTGCAACGACCCGGCCAACCGGTCGCGGGCCTCCCGCGCGGGCAGCTCCTCCAGCACCACGACGTGCCAGCGACCGTCCCAGGTGGACGGCCTGGTCCGGTAGATGCGCGCGGCCGCCTCGTCCAGCCGGCGCTCCGCCCGGGGTGTCATCGCGTAGCCGGGGCCGTCGGCCAGCCGCACCGGCTCCAGCCAACCCTGGCGGACCGTGCGCGACACGGCGGTGCGGACGGCGGGCGCGGCGAAGTCCAGCGGCTCGAGCAACCGGACGAGGGCGGCGATGGTCGCGGCGCCTCCCCGCTCGCGCAGGTGGCCGCCGTAGACGTCGAAGAGCGCGGAACGGGCTCGCACGAGATGCGAGTTTGTCAGGGCGACCCCGCGACACGCCACAACGACCGAAAATGGTCACGGCCGGGTGACGGTGCGTTCGGGAACCGAAAAGCGTTGTGGCGCCGTGATCCTGGCCCTGAACTGCGGGTTGGTGAAGATCGTCGCGGACTCGACGCCGGGTCGGAAAGATCGGTTCGGTTTCGCCGTCGAGTCCGCATAGGGGAGAATGGGTCGGTATCCGGCCCTGGTCGGACGGGGAAGATGTTGACGGAGGGAGCACGCGATGGCGGCCATGAAGCCCCGGACCGGCGACGGTCCCCTTGAGGTCACCAAGGAGGGGCGTGGCATCGTGATGCGCGTTCCGCTCGAGGGTGGTGGGCGTCTCGTCGTGGAAATGTCGGCGGACGAGGCCAACGCCCTGGGCGACGCCCTCAAGGCAGCCGCGGGCTGACCAGCCGGAGCGAGAAACGTCGGCGCCCCGGTTTCCCCTCCACTGTGGAAACCGGGGCATCGCTGTGTCGTGCACCAGCCGGCGTGACCGGATCGAAGAGTGTGACCGGATCGACAGGAGAACCCCCGTGCGCCAGCCGTTCCCCACTCCCCTCGTGGCCGTCGAGGCCGCGGCCGCACCCCGTCGCGGGGTGACCCGGGTCACCCCGGTCGAGGACACCGGGGTGGCCGAGCGGCGGGCCGACGGCTGGGTCTACGGCGTCGGCACGTCGGCCGCCGAGTGGCGGCGGGTGGGCGCGGCGCTGGTGAGGGCGCTGGACGAGGCGGCCGCGGCCGGCGGCGACACCACGTTCGACGTGGACGTGCCGGTGGACGCGGACGCGTACTCGTTCACCCTCGGACTGGCGCTGGGCGGCTACCGGTTCAAGGTCACCGGCGCCGAGCCCGCCAAGCGGGTGAAGTCGGTGCGGCTGGTCGGCGCGGTGGCCGACGAGCAGGTGCGGCGGGCCGTCGTGGAGGCGGGCGCGACGGCGTTCGCGCGCGACCTGGCCAACGCGCCGTCCAACGTGAAGGACCCGGCGTGGCTCGCGGCGGCGGTGCTGAAGGCGGCCCGCGCGGTGCCCGGCCTGGACGCCGTGGCGCGGGACGAGAAGTGGTTGGCGGCGGAGGGCTTCGGCGGCGTGCTGGCCGTCGGCGGCGGTTCGGTCCGACCGCCCCGGTTGATCCACCTGACCTGGAACGGCGCGCAGGACGGCCCCCACCTGGTGTTCGTGGGCAAGGGGATCACGTTCGACACCGGCGGCATCTCGATCAAGCCCGCCGACGGCATGCACCTGATGCGCACCGACATGGCGGGCGGCGCGGCGGTCGCGGCGGCGGTGATCGCCATCGCCCGGCTCAGCCTGCCCGTGCGGGTGACGGCCCTGGTGCCGTGCGCGGAGAACCACGTGTCGGGCTCGGCGTACCGGCCGGGCGACGTGGTCCGGCACTACGGCGGCCGCACCACCGAGGTCACCAACACCGACGCCGAGGGCAGGCTCGTGCTGGCCGACGCGCTGGCCTACGCGGTCGCGAACCTGGCGCCGGACGTGCTGGTGGACGTGGCGACGCTGACCGGCGCGATGAAGGTGAGCCTGGGCCTGCGCACCGGAGGCCTGTTCGCGAGCACCGACGACCTGGCCGCGCGGGTGACCGAGGCGGGCGCGGGCGTCGGCGAGACGTGGTGGCGGATGCCGCTGCTCGCGGACCTGGCCGACGACGTGGTGAGCGACAAGGCGGACCTGCGCCAGTGCCCACCGGGCCCCGGCGGCATCACCGCCGCGCTGTTCCTCCGCCACTTCACCGCCGACCTCCCGTGGGCCCACCTGGACGTGGCGGGCCCGGCCCGCGCCGAGAAGCACTACGACGAGGTCACCCCGGGAGCCACCGGCTACGCCACCCGAACCCTGATCGCCCTGGCCGACTCCTGACCGCGCGGTGCCGGCCCGACGTGACCGGCCCGCGACCGACGCACGGCCGGCGAGCGCGCGCAGGCCCGGCGCGCCGGCGCGGGACGGCAACCGTCCGGTGACCGCGCCCCACCCGCACCGGCCCGGCGCGGACGTGCCGGCGGGCGTCCGACCGCCGGGTCGCCCCAGCCCACCGGACCCGGCCGGACCCGGCCGGACCCGGGCGACCCGCTCGGCTTTCCGACCCGGCCTGTCCCCGGCCGGGCGTCCACCCGCCTCGCCGGACCCGCGGCGTTCGGCGGGCGTGATCACCGCTCCCGGTCCCGCTCAAGGCGCGGCGTGCGCGCGGAACGCGGCCACGGCCGGGGGGAGCGGGTGGTCGGGCCAGGCCAGGGCGATGGTGCGGGTCGCGCCCGGTGACAGCGGCACGCCGGGCAGGTCCGGGTAGTCCGAGGTCGGCAGGATCGTGATGCCCAGGCCCGCGGCGACCAGACCGCGCAGGGTTTCCGACTCCTGGCCCTCGAACGTCACCCGCGGCGTGAAGCCCGCCTCGGCGCACAGCGCGTCGGTGATCTGGCGCAGGCCGTGGCCGCGTTCCATGATCACGAACTCCTCGGCCGCCAGCTCCGCCATCCGCACCGACGCCCGGTGCGCGAGGTGGTGACCCGGCGGCAGCACGACCACCAACTCCTGCTCCAGCACCACCCTCGACGGGAACGCGGTCGGCGCGGGCGACACCAGGGCCAGGTCGACCTCGCCGGTGGCCAGCTGGTCCAGCAGGGCGCCGCGCGAACCCTGCACCAGTCGGAACCGCACGTGCGGGTGGGTGTCCCGGAACCCGCGCACCAGCGTCGGCACGAGCGTGCGCCCCAGCAGGTGCAGGAATCCCAGCGCCACCGTGCCGCGCGACGGGTCGACCTCCTCCTGCGCGGCGCGCCACCCGGCCTCCAGCACCGCCATCGACCGGTCGGCCGCGTCCGCCAGGATCCGACCCGCCCTGGTCAGCCGCACGCCACGCCCGGCGGGCACCACGACCGGCGAACCCAGCGAGTCGCCCAGCGCCGCCAACCACCGCGACACGGTCGGCTGCGGCACGCCCACCGCCGCCGCGGCCTGGGTCACGTGCGCGGACGCGCCCAGCGCGCGGAGCACCGCCACCCGGGGAGCCAATTCATCCATGGATCAATTCTGGCTCAGAAGCGTATTGGACGCATGGATTAGCGTCGGAACCATGCCCAGCCGCCTGACCACCGCCACCGCCGCGACCGGTCTGTCCGCGTTCGCGCTGCTGTACGCGCCCCAGCCGGTGCTGCCGCAGCTGGCCGCCGAGTTCGGCCGGACCCCGGGCCAGGCGTCACTGGCGGTGAGCGCCGCGACGGGCGCGCTGGCGCTCGCGATCGTCCCGGTCGCGAGCCTGGCCAACCGGGTCGGCCGGCGGAACGTGATCGTCTGCTCGGTGCTGGCCGCCTCGGTGCTCGGCCTGCTGCTGCCGCTCGCGCCGACGTTCGAGGTGCTGCTCGTCGGCCGGGTGTTCCAGGGCCTGGCCACGGCGGGCGTGCCGGCGGTCGCGATGGCGTTCCTGGTCGACCAGCTGGGCGGCGCGGCGGTCGGTGCCGCGGTCGGCGCGCTGATCGCGGGCAACACCGCGGGCGGCATGGTCGGCCGACTGCTCAGCGGCGTCGGCGCGGACTGGCTCGACTGGCGCGGCGCGCTCGCCCTCACCGCCGGGTTCAGCCTGGTCTGCGCGGTGCTCGCGGCGTTCCTGCTACCGGCCGAGACCACCAGGCCGGGCGCGACCGGCGGCGGGTTGCGGGCCGCGCTCACCGACCGGGTGCTGCTGTGCCAGTACGCGGTCGCGGTGCTCGCGGTGGCCGCGTTCATCTCGCTGTTCAACGTGATCGCGTTCCGGCTCACCGGTCCGCCGCTCGACCTGCCCGCGGGTGTGGCGTCCCTGGTGTTCCTGGCCTACGCGGTGGGCGGGGTGTGCTCGGCGGTCGCGGGCCGGCTGGCCGACCGGCACGGCCGGGCACCGGTCGCGATCGCCGCCCTGGCGGTCACGGCGGCCGGCGCGGCCACCACGCTGGTGACGGACGTGGTGGCCATCGCGGTCGGGCTGGCCCTGTTCACCGGCGGCTTCTTCGCCGCGCACGCGGTCGCGAGCGGTTGGGTCGGCGTCCGGGCGCCCCGGCGCGCCCGCGGTCAGGCCGCCGGGGTCTACCTGTTCGCCTTCTACGTCGGCAGCAGCGCCGGCGGCACGGCCGGCAGCACCGCCTACGGCCACTGGGGCTGGCCCGGGCTGATCGCCGTCGTGCTGGGCTGGCTGGCGCTCGCGGTGGCCGCCGTGCTGGTGGCTCAGAAGTCCAGCGGCACCGCGGCCGAGCCGCCCGCGATCGTCACCGAGCCCTGGATCGGCAGCCGCACCGAGCCCGACCGCACCACGAACGTCACCGAGCGCACGTCCGGCGGCACCTCGACCACCAGCGCGGTCGGGAAGGTGTCGCCGCCGTAGCGCACGCCCGCGACCTTGGCCGTCGACCCGTCCGGCAGCGTCACGGCCAGCAACCCGGTGGTGAACACGGCGCCCGCCACCGACGGCAGGTCGCGACCCTCCAGCACCACCTCCAGCAGCGCCTTGTCCGGCGCGGCGGTGACCAGCTCGTACTGCCCGTCCGAGGCGATCGGCCGCTGCCTGCCCAGCCGGACCTTCGCCACCTCCAGCGTCCCGGACCGGTCGCCGACCTTCACCGGCACGCGGACGCCCGCGTCACCACCGGGACCGCGCCGCAACGCGGCCACCGCGTCGCCGACCGCGTCGCCCGACGGCACCTGGATCCGCTGCCGCAGCGACCGCGCGCCGACCGTGTCCAGCACCAGCGCCTCGGGTCCCGCCGCCGCCCGCACCGTGTAGACGACGAGCACGGAACCCTTCTCGGGCAACCGGTCCACCTTCAGCGGGCGCAGCCGTCCCGGCACCTCCAGCGCCAGCTCGGGCGTCTGCGGCAACCAGCCGCGCCACGGCGTCTGGCCGAACGCCGGGTCGGTTTTGGCGAGCCGTTCCACGGACAGCCGCAGCACCCGCAGCACCACGTTCCGCTCGGGTCGCACGTCCACGTCGCCCACCCGCCAGGACGACGGGCTGCCGTACCCGGTGACCCGCACGTCGAGCTGGTCGTCCCGGATCCGGCCGGCCGCCGCGTCCAGCACCTGCCCGTCGTCGGGCAGCACGGCCACGAAGTCGGCGCCGGCCGCGTCGACGGGCCGGTTCGCGTCGGACTCCGCGCCGTCGGCGCGCACGAGCCTGCCCACCGGGACGCTGCGCTCCTGCGGTACCTGGGGTGCCTGCGGCTCCAGTCGCAGCCCGGACTCGGACTTCTCGACCTCCTTGAGCGGCACCGGGATCCAGTCCGTCTCGATCGCCGTGCCGGGCACCTGGACCGGGCCGCACCACAGCCGCGTGTCGACCTCGGTCTCCAGGTCGGTCCGGGCGAACCAGCAGGTCACCGGGTCCTTCGAGACCCGC
>NZ_JBFAEO010000005.1:0-209755 GCF_040642015.1 Actinosynnema sp. NPDC020468 | reverse complement strand
GGCAGCGGGGCGCGGGCAGCGGGCAGCGGGGCGCGGGCAGCGGGGCGCGGGCAGCGGGCAGCGGGGCGCGGGCAGCGGGGCGCGGGCAGCGGGCAGCGGGGCGCGGGCAGCGGGCAGCGGTCGGCGGTCGGCGGTCGGCGGTCGGGAGTCTCATACGACCCACCGTCCACCATCCCCAACCGACGTTCCGCCCGAACCCCGCACCGCCGCCGCATCCCCGCTCGCCAAGCCACCTGCCGCCCGGTTGGCCGCGCACGATTGTAGGCATGTAGGCGTGTTGAACAATCCTATGATCCTGGCACGAGTGGCCGTCGTTTTGCTCGCAGGCCTGCCCGGCCGATTGTTGATTTGTGGAGTTGCAGGATTGTCGGAGTGTTGCATTGTTGAACGATCCGACAACTCTGGCCGACGAATCCGGCCGCGGTTACGAGCCGGCGGCCAGGCCGGTGTTCGGGCCGGTGTTCGGGCCGGCGGTCAGGCCGATGTTCAGGCAGGGGCCAAGCCGGTGTTCGGGCCGGGGTATGGGTCGGCGGTCAGGCTGTTGTTCGGCCGGCGGCTAGGCCGAATTCAGTCCGAGTTCAGGCCGGCGGTCAAGCTGATGTTCGGCCGGCGGCCAAGCCGGAGTTCGGGCCGGATTCAGGCCGGCGGCCAAGTCGGTGTTCGCGCCCGCGGTGAGGCCGGCGTACGGGTCGGCGGTCAGACCGGTGTTCGGGCCGGTGTTCGGGTCAGCGGACGGTGGAGGACTGCCACCAGTCCAGGACCTCTTCGGCCACCTCGGGCATGGCCACGAGGAGGCCGTCCACCGGTAGGGGGTCGTCGTCGCCTCGGCGGTCCAGGACGGAGGCTCCCGATTCGACGGCCAGGGCGACCGCGCCCGCGACGTCCCACTCGTGGTAGCTGTCCAGGACTGCCGCCGACGCGTGGCCGAGTGCCACCTGGGCCACGGCCAACGCCTTCGAGCCCAGCACCCGCACGCCCGTGCCCGACAGCGCCGCCCGGGAGATGAACTCGCCCATGCCCGGCCACGGGCCGGTGCGCGTCATCTCGGTGCACACGATCGGCGCCACGGCCTGGTCGCCCAGCTTCACCGGCGTGCCGTTGGCCCGCATCCCCCGCCCCCGCGCCGCCGCGTAGATCTGCGCCCGGTACGGGTCCGCCACCACGCCCACGACCGGCCCCCACCGGTCGACCAGCGCGAGGCTGTAGGCGCACCAGGGCATTCCGGCGACGTAGTTCGCCGTCCCGTCCACCGGGTCGACCACCCACCGGAACTCCACGTCGGTGTCGGCGAGGTCGTCGGTGTCCTCGCAGAACACCGGGATGTCCGGGAACTCGGCGGTCAGCACGCGGCGGGTGTGGCGTTCGAGCGTGCGGTCCGTGTCGGTCACCCAGTCGAACGGGTACACGTCCGCGTCGGGACGGGCACCTCGGCCGGCGGTCGCCATGATCACGTCCGACGCGTCGTTCGCGAGGCGTCCCGCTATCTCCAGCGCGATCGACACGAGGCCTGGGTCGACGGGCTGGGCCGGCCGGGACGACAAGACGGTCATGCCGACCTAGTTTCACCGTCGTGGGTGTCCGCGACACGTCCTCCAGGTGAAGCGGGGACGATCTCGAGCCCAACGTCAACCCCGACGCGAGGAGTTGGGCCGCAGTTCCACAATCCGTCACGCCGTCGTGTCCTTGGCACCGCAAGGTGAGCCAAGTGCGCGTAGCGATCGTCACCGAGAGCTTCCTTCCCCAGGTCAACGGGGTCACCAACTCCGTCCTCCGCGTCCTGGAGCACCTCAGGTCCACCGGTCACCAGGCCCTCGTCGTCGCACCCGGCGCCGGTGACGACCACCACCACGGCACGGAAGTCGTCCGGCTGCCCGCCGTGGACCTACCGCGCTTCAGCTCACTGCCGGTCGGCGTGCCGACCCGCAAGGTGCTGTCGGCGCTGACCTCGTTCCAGCCGGACGTCGTGCACCTGGCCAGCCCGTTCGTGGTGGGGGCCAAGGGCTTGTCCGCCGCGCGCCGGCTCGGCGTGCCGTCGGTCGCGGTCTACCAGACCGACATCGCCGGTTTCGCGGGCCACTACGGCCTCGGCCTCACCGCCCGCGCCGCGTGGCGCTGGACGCGCAGGCTGCACTCGTTGGCCGACCGGACCCTGGCGCCGTCGAGCTGGGCGGTGGAGGCTCTGGAGGAGCACGGCGTGCCGCGCGTGCACCGCTGGGGCCGGGGAGTGGACGTGGACCTGTTCCACCCGTCGAGGCGGGACGACGCGCTGCGGCGCGAGTTGGCGCCGAACGGCGAACTGCTGGTCGGCTACGTCGGCCGGCTGTCGCCGGAGAAGCAGGTCGAGAGGTTGGCTTCGTTGCGCGGGATTCCGGGCGTCCGGGTGGTCGTGGTCGGCGAGGGGCCGGAGGAGGCACTGCTGCGCCGGTCGCTGCCGGACGCCGCGTTCCTCGGGTTCCGGGGCGGCCGCGACCTGGCCGCCGCGTACGCGAGCCTGGACGTGTTCGTGCACACCGGTCCGCACGAGACGTTCTGCCAGGCCGTGCAGGAGGCGATGGCGAGCGGGCTGCCCGTCGTCGCGCCGGACGCGGGCGGGCCGCGCGACCTCGTGCAGCCCAACACCGGCTACCTGGTGTCCGACGACGAGGGCCTGCGCTCGGCGGTGCTGGCGCTCAAGGACCCGTTGCGGCGCAAGCAGTTCGGGCAGGCGGCACGGCGGTGGGTGCGCGGGCGGACGTGGTCGGCGGTGTGCGACGAACTGCTGGGCCACTACGCCGCCGTGCTGGACCTGCCGGTGCGCCGCGCCGCATGAGGATCGTCCAGCTGGCCAATTTCTACGGCCCTCGCTCCGGTGGTCTGCGCACCGCGCTGCACCACCTGGGCGACGGCTACGCCGCCCGCGGCCACGACGTCGTGCTGGTCGTGCCGGGACCGGCGCACGCGGACGAACGGCTGCCGGGCGGCATCCGCCGGATCACCCTGCCCGCGCCGCGCATCCCGGGCACCGGCGGCTACCGGGCGGTGGACCCGTGGCGGGTGCGCCGGCTGCTGGACGTGCTGCGCCCGGACCGGCTGGAGGTGTCCGACCGGCTCACCCTGCGCGGCATGGGCCGGTGGGCGGCGGCGAACTCGGTGCCCAGCGTGGTGATCTCGCACGAGCGCCTCGACCGGCTGCTGGAGCAGTTCCTGCTGCCGACCGGCCTGGCGCGCCGCGGCGCGGACTGGGCCAACGCCCGGATGGCCGCCAGCTACGACACGGTGGTCTGCACGACGGGTTTCGCCAAGGAGGAGTTCGACCGCATCGGCGCCCGCAACGTGGCCCGCGTGCCGCTGGGCGTCGACCTGCGCACGTTCACCCCGACCCGGCACGACCGGTCGCTGCGGTCGGAGTTGGCGCGCGGCGCCGACGCGCTGCTCGTGCACTGCGGCCGGCTGTCACCGGAGAAGCACGTCGAACGCAGCGTCGACACCGCCGCCGCCCTGCACGAGTCCGGCCACCGGGTCCGCCTGGTGATCGCCGGTGACGGACCGCGCCGCGAGGCGCTGGAGAAGCGCGCCCACGGCCTTCCGGTGACGTTCCTGGGTTTCGTGGGCGCCCGGACGGACGTGGCGGACCTGCTGGCGACGGCGGACGTGTCGCTCGCACCGGGCCCGCACGAGACCTTCGGCCTGGCGGCGCTGGAGGCCCTGGCCTCCGGGACGCCGGTCGTGGTGTCGGCGTCGTCGGCGTTGCGCGAGATCGTGCGACCGGGGTGCGGCGCGGCGGTCGAGGACCACGCGCCGGCGTTCGCGGCGGGGGTGAACGCGCTCCTGGACGACCCGGAACCCACCCGCCGCCTCGCCGCCCGGACGCGGGCCGAGGAATACCCGTGGCACGCGGCGGTGGACGGCATGCTGACCGCCCTACAGGCAGGCTGAGCCACGACGGACGGCTGGCGCTGGAGGGTCGAGACTCGGGCCGGAACTGGCAGGCCGGGACTCGGGCCGGCATTTGCGGCCAGGGGTCGGCCCGCAGGGCTGGTGGCCGGCGGATCTGGGGTCGGTGGATCGGGCCGGCGGGTCCGGGGTCAGCGGGCTGCGTCTGGCGGGCCGGGAGTGGTGGCCAGCGGGCCAGGGGCTGGCGGATCAGGGCCGGGGCTAGGGGCAGTGGGTCCGGGGTCGGTTGACCGAAGCCGCAGGGCTGGCGGGCAAGGGCCGCAGAGCTGGGGCCGGCGGGCCAGTGGGTCCGGACTCGGCGGGTTGGGGCAGGGCCGATGACTGGCGGGTCGGGCTGGTGGATCGACGCACTAGGACGGGTGGATCAAGGACGCGCGAGGCGGGCGGTACGGGGCGGGCGTGCCTAGACCGCAGGGCTCACACCGGACCGCAGATCATGGCCGGGGTACCGGCGGAACGCCGCCGGAAACGACACGTGGCGCACACCGGACGCCGCTGGAGACGACACGGAGCCTGGGCCGCACGCAGCCGGAGGCCGCACGAGTCCGGGCCGCAGGCGGGGCGGGGCGGAGTCCGGGTTGCGGGTGGGTGAGCCTGGACAGTGGGCCGGCTGCGGGCGGGCGAGCTTCGGATTCCGCCGGTTGTCGGTTGCGGTTGCTGTTCGACAAACACCGGGCGGCGAGGTAAGTACTGCCCGTCCAGGCGTTGGTGGGCATGGGTGATTCGGTCGAGGCAGCGCGTGTGGGCGGAGCTCGGGGTGCGTCGTCCTCACGTTGAGTTGTTGGATTGTCGGGTTGTAGGCTCGTAGAGCTTGGGGATTGTTGAACGATCCTTCGATCCTACGAAGCTCGGGTGGTTCGGGGTTCGGTTTGGGGGCCGGGTGTCCAGGGAATCGCCTTGGGCAGGCTGGGGAAGGGGGCGCGGTGGCGGTCAAGGCTGTGGGGTTGGCCGTCGCGGCCGTGGTCGGGGTTGTGGTGGCGGCCGGGGCCGAGGGCTCGCCGGGGGGTGACGGGGCGCCCGGGAGCATCGACGGCGCCTGGAGCGGGCTCGGGTTGGCGGTGGTGAAGCGGGCTTCGCAGGGGAATCCCGAGTGCCTGTCCTACACGTTCGGCGAAGTGCACCAGCTCATGACCGTGATGCCGTGCGTGTCGCTGAGCCGCTCGCTGACGACCCTCACCGACGGCAAGGGCGTCACGATCGTCGTCCACACCGCCTGGGTCGAGTACGGCACCCGCGCCGGCGCCCGCGAGTTCCAGCGGGTCGAGGACATCCACGGCACCGGCGACGTCACCCCGCTGCCCGGAGCACTGGTCGACCTCGCCGACGTCGAGTTCAGCGCCCGGCACTACGCGTCCACCGTCACCGACACGACCACCGTGCTCGCCGAGACCGAAGCCGTCGCGGGTGCCCCGACCGACCACCTGCTGCACGAGGTCGCCGAGATCGCGGTCCTCGCGCCCCGCCCCTGAAAACCCCGGCACACCAAGGAAGACCTAGGCGTCGAAGTCGACCGTGACCTCCGGCGTCACCGCCACCGACTGGCAGGTCAGCACGAACCCGGCCGCCACCTCCCGCGGCTCCAGCGCGAAGTTCCGCCGCATCTCCACCTCACCCGACACCACCAGCGCCCGGCACGTGCCGCACACCCCGCCCTTGCACGCGAACGGCAGGTCCGACCGCACCCGCTGCGCCGCGTCGAGGATCGGCACGTCCGGCGGCAGCGGCACCGACGTGGTGCGGCCGTCCAGCACGACCGTCCCCACCCCGGCCTCCACCGGCACGTCCGCGGCACGTCGCGGCGGCGGAGGGGGCTCGTCCACGTAGAACAGCTCGTGGTGCACGTGTTCGGCGCCGACCCCCAGCTCCGCCAACACCTCCCGCGCGTCCCGCACCAACCCGTAAGGCCCGCACAGCCACCACTCGTCCACCGACCCGAACGGCACCACCGACGAGAACAGCGCCCGCAACCGCCCGCCGTCCAGCCGACCGCTGAACAGCTCCACGTCCCGCGGCTCGCGCGACAGCACGTGCACCAGCTGGAACCGCTCCGGGTACCGGTCCTTCAGGTCGGCGAGCTCCTCGGCGAACATCACCGTGTCGGCACGCCGGTTGCCGTACAGCAACGTCACCCGCGCGCCGGCCGCGAGCACCGACGCCGCGATGGACAGCGCGGGGGTGATGCCCGACCCGGCGACCACGAAACCGTGGTGGTCGCCGGCCGACGGGGTGAAGTTCCCCTGCGGCCCCAGCACCTCCAGCACGTCGCCGCGCCGCACCCGGTCCACCAGGTGCTCGGAGAACAACCCGCCGGCCACCCGCCGCACCCCGATCCGCGGCGCGGCCCCGACGGGCGCGCAGATCGAGTACGACCGGCGCTCCTCCCCCATCCTCACCGTGAGGTACTGCCCGGCCGCGAACGCGAACTCCGCGCTCAGCGACTCGGGCACGTCGAACGTCACGGCCACCGCGTCCTCGCACAGCCGGTCGACCGACGCGACGGAGAGCGGGTGGAACCGCCGCCGGACCGCCATGTCACAGCTCCTTGACGTGCTCGAAGGGTTCCGCGCAGTCCGCGCACCGGCGCAGCGCCTTGCACGCGGTGGCGCCGAACCGGGAGATCTCGGTGGTGCGGGCCGATCCGCAGCGCGGGCACACCACCCGGCTCGCGGGCGGCACGAGGTTCAGCGGCACCGGGCCGACGGCGCGCGGTCCGATCCGGGACGGCGGCGCGATGCCCACCTCGCGCAGCTTGCGCAGCCCGGCCTCGGAGATCCAGTCCGTGCTCCACGCGGGCGAGAGCGCCGTCCGCACCTCGACGTCGGCGAACCCGGCCGACCGCAACGACCGCCGCAGGTCCGCGCCCATCTCCTCCAGCGCGGGGCACCCCGAGTAGGTCGGCGTGATGGTGACCAGCACCTTCCCGTCCCGCTCGGTCACGTCCCGCAGCACGCCGAGGTCGGCCAGCGTGAGCACCGGCAGCTCCGGGTCGCGCACCGACGACGCGACCTCCAGCGCGGTCACCACGTCGCGCCCGGCAGCGACCGGTGCAGGTGCTGCAACTCGGCGACCAGGTACCCCATGGCCTCGGTGTGCACGCCGTCGCGCCCGGCCCGCCCGTTGACCCGCGCGGCGGGCACCGGTTCGGGCGCGGTCAACCCGGCGGCGGCGAACACCGCGTCGAGCACACCGTCCACTTCGGACCGCAGCGTCGCCGGATCGACCGCCACGCCGGGAAGTCGCGCCTCCACGGCGTGCCGGGTGAACAACTCCTCGACGTACGGCCACACCCGCGCGACACCGGCGACCATCCGCCGGTGCGACTCCTCGGTGCCGTCGCCGAGCCGCACCACCCACTGGGCCGCGTGGTCGCGGTGGTAGGCCAACTCCTTGACGCCCTTCTCCGCGACGGCCGCGAGCACCGGGTCGGCGCTGCCGCGCAGCCGGGAGAACAGCGCGAGCCGCCACGAGGAGAACACCAGCAGCCGCGCCACCGTGGTGGCGAAGTCGCCGCCCGCGAACGGGCCGCACTCGATCTCGGCCAGGTGCACGTTGCGGAACTCGCGCTCGTCGCGCAGGAACGCCAGCGCGTCCTCGTCCCGACCGGTGCCCTCGACCTCGCCCGCCCTGGTCAGCAGCAACCGGGCCTGGCCGAGCAGGTCGAGCGCGATGTTGGCCAGCGCCACATCCTCCTCGAGCTCCGGCGCGCGGGAGCACCACTCGGCGAGCCGCTGCGCGAGCACCAGCGCGTCGTCGCCGAGCATCAGGCAGTAGGCGAACAGGTCCTGGGCGTCCACAGTGGACGGAACGGCCCGGTCGACGCCGGACAGCGCCTCGGTGAACCCGGTGCCGAACGCCCAGTGCGCGTCCTCGTGGTCGATCAGCGACTCGTACGCGTTGTCGAAGCTCATAGGTGCGGCACGTCCTCGGGGATCGCGTAGAACGTCGGGTGCCGGTACACCTTGTCGCCGCTGGGCTCGAAGAACGGGTCCTTCTCGTCCGGCGAGGACGCGGTGATCGCGGAGGCGGGCACCACCCAGATCGACACGCCCTCGTTGCGCCGCGTGTACACGTCCCGCGCGTTGCGCACGGCCATCTCCGCGTCCGGCGCGTGCAGCGAGCCCACGTGCACGTGGTTGAGCCCGCGCTTGCCCCGGACGAACACCTCCCACAACGGCCACGACGCGCTCATGCCACCCGCTCCCGACGCTTCGCGGCGTGCGCCTCGGCCGCCGCACGCACCCACTCGCCGTCCTCGTGCGCCTTGCGCCGGTGCGCGACGCGCTGCGCGTTCGCCGGCCCGTTGCCGCCCACGACCTGCCAGAACTCGGCCCAGTCCGGTTGGCCGAAGTCGTGGTGGCCGCGCTCGGCGTTCCACCGCAGGGCCGGGTCGGGCAGCGTCACGCCCAGCTTCTCCGCCTGCGGCACGGTCATGTCCACGAACTTCTGCCGCAGCTCGTCGTTGGTGTTGCGCTTGATCCGCCACGCCATGGACTGCTCGGTGTTGGCGGACTCGGCGTCCGGCGGGCCGAACATCATCAGCGACGGCCACCAGAACCGGTCGACCGACTCCTGGACCATGGCGCGCTGCGCGTCCGTGCCGGACATCATGGTCAGCAGCAGCTCGTAGCCCTGCCGCTGGTGGAAGGACTCCTCCTTGCAGATGCGGATCATGGCCCGCGCGTACGGGCCGTAGGAGGTCCGGCACAGCGGCACCTGGTTGCAGATCGCCGCGCCGTCCACGAGCCAGCCGATGACGCCGACGTCGGCGTAGGACAGCGTGGGGTAGTTGAAGATGGACGAGTACTTCTGCCGACCCTCGATCAGCTTCTCGGTCAGGTCGCCGCGGTCCGCGCCGAGCGTCTCGGTCGCCGCGTACAGGTAGAGCCCGTGCCCGGCCTCGTCCTGGACCTTGGCCAGCAGGATCGCCTTGCGGCGCAACGAGGGCGCGCGGCTGATCCAGTTGCCCTCCGGCTGCATGCCGATGATCTCGGAGTGCGCGTGCTGGGCGATCTGCCGGATCAGCGTCCTGCGGTAGCCGTCGGGCATCCAGTCCCGCGGCTCGACGCGTTGTTCGGCCGCGACCGTGCGCTCGAACTGTGCCTCCAGGTCCATGCGCTCGATGTTACACATGAACCCCGAATTTGGGGATAACTGTCACACGCCTGCCCGCGGCCGTCGGCGCAGCCACCAGATCGCCGGCGCGAGCACCGCCCACACCGCCAGCAACAGCGTCCCCACCGGCAACAACGACAGCACGAACGTCCGCTCGGCCACCCGGGCCAACTCGGGGTTCGCGGTGTCGTACTCGACGCGGACCAGCTGACCCGCCTCCAGGCCGTCCGGGTACAGCACGCCCTGCGCCGGGCTGTGCACCGCGCCGTCCGGCGTCGCGAAGCGCACCACCGTGCGCTGGAAGGAGACCGACACCACCTCGGCCGTGGCCTTGCCCAGCCGCTTCCCGATCGCCAGGTCGTCCTTCAGGCACGCCGCGACCAGCACCACCCCGACCAGCGTGATCAGGGCGCCCAGGACCAGCAGCACGCGGCTGACCAGGCGTCGGAGTCGCGGGCGAACCCGCGTCGGCACTGCGTCGTCCACCACAACCGGGCAGTCTAGAGCCGACCCGACGGTGAATCTCAGCGTTCACTCCATACCCTCGATGGCGTGACAACTGCCCCCGCCTCGCGAACCCGTCGTCGGCAGCGCGTGTTCAGCCGCTCGGTCGGCGCCGGCCCGCTGCTGGGCGGTCTGCCGACGCCGACCGGCGCGCTGGCGTGGGTGCGCGGCGGCGACGGCCTGGTCGGCTGGGGCGAGGCCGCGCGGTTCGAGGCGTCCGGTCCGGACCGGTTCGCGCGGGCCGACCGCTGGTGGCGGGAGTACCGCGCCGGCCTGGACGTGGTGGACGAGCCGGGTGTGCCGGGCAGCGGTCCGGTCGCGTTCGTCTCAATGGCGTTCGCCGACGAGCCGGGCCACTCGGTGCTGGTCGTGCCGGAGGTCGTCCTCGGTCGCCGGGGTGACCACTCCTGGGTGACCACGATCGGGGAGGCCGCGCCGCCGGAGATCGTGCCCGTCACCCGGCCCTCGGCCGTGCGCTACGCCGACGGGCGGGTGTCCGTGACGCGGTACCGGGAGGCGGTGCGCACCGCCGTCGAGCGGATGCGCGCGGGCGAGTTGGGCAAGGTGGTGCTCGCGCACGACCTGCTGGCCGTCGCGGACGCCGACCTCGACCAGCGGTACGTGCTGGAGGGCCTGGCCAGGCGGTACCCGGAGTGCTGGGTCTACGCGGTGGACGGCCTGCTCGGCGCCACGCCCGAACTGCTGCTGCGGCGCACCGGGTCGGTGGTCGACTCGCGGGTGCTGGCCGGCACCACGTGGCCGCACGACGGCCGGTCGGACGCCGAACTCGCCGCCGCGCTGCTGACCTCGGGCAAGAACCTCGACGAGCACCGGTACGCGGTGCGATCGCTGGTGGACACGTTGCGGCCGTTCTGCGGGACGCTGTCCGTGGAGGGTCCGTCGGTGCTGCGGCTGCCGAACGTCTCGCACCTGTCCAGCGACGTCATCGGCACGTTGCGCGACCAGCCGTCGCTGCTGGAACTGGGTGAGGCGCTGCACCCCACGGCCGCGGTCGGCGGCACCCCGCGCGCCGACGCGGTCCGGCTGATCGCCGAGCTGGAGGGCATGGACCGCGGCCGGTACGCGGGCCCGGTCGGCTGGATCGACGGCGACGGCGACGGCGAACTGGGCATCGCGCTGCGCTGCGCGCGGGTCGAGGGCCGCACGGCGCGCCTGTACGCGGGCTGCGGGCTGGTCGCCGAGTCGGACCCGGACACCGAGGTCCGCGAGGCCGCCGCCAAGATGCTGCCCCTCCGCGAAGCCCTCGAAGGCCTCTGACCGGCACCGACAGGCCCCCTCGACCCCGGCCTCGGGCGGCACCGGCAGGTCGCCGACCACAGGCGGACACCCGACCGGGCTCGACCTCGGCCGTGCGAACGGACCGCTCGAGGACCAGCGCGAACGCCGCCGACCCCGCGCGAACGGGACCGGCGGCGTTCGCGGGCGGAGGTCAGTGACCGGCGCCCAGGAGGGCGTGCGTGTCCTTGATCTTCTGGTACGACTTCGGCTCCACCGGGGCCTGCTTGGCGGCCACGCCGGCCACCGCGCCCGGCGCGGTCGCGGGCTTGCCCTTGGTGAACAGCCAGGTCTGGAACAGCTGCTTCAGGTCCTTGCCCGACACCTGCTGCGCCAGCGCGATGAACTCCTCGATCGAGCCGTCGCTGTAGGCCTTCTTCGCGGTCCACTTCTTCAGGATCGAGAAGAACGCGTCGTCGCCCACGGCCTTGCGCAGGGCGTGCAGGGTCAGCGCGCCGCGGTCGTACACCGCGCCGTCGAACTGCTTGTCGACGCCCGGGTCACCCGGCAGCACCTGCCAGAACGGGTCGTCGGCCGGGTACGAGTCGTAGGTGAAGTCGGAGTTCTCCTGCGCGGTGCCCTCGCCCACGTGCTCGGACCACAGCCACTCGGCGTAGGACGCGAAGCCCTCGTTCAGCCAGATGTCCCGCCAGCGGTGCACCGACACGGAGTCGCCGAACCACTGGTGCGCCAGCTCGTGCGCCACCACGTAGGTGTTCGAGCCGCGGCGGAAGAACAGGTTGGAGTAGTTCGGCCGGGTCTGGTTCTCCAGCGCGAAGGTGATGCCCGGCGACACGATGCCGCCCTGCGCCTCGAACGGGTAGGGCCCGAACTGGGTCGACTCGAACTCGATCACCTCGGGGGTGCGCTCGACGCTGGCCTTGGCCGCGTCGCCGTACTCGCCCAGGTTGTCCGCGTAGGCGTTGACCACCGGCTGACCGCTCGGGCTGGTCGACTGCCGCACCTCGAACTGGCCGATGGTGATGAACGTCGAGTAGGTGTTCTGCGGCTTGGTGCTGCGCCAGTTCCACCGGGTCCAGCCGTTGATCTGGCGGGTGTTGCCCAGGAACGAGCCGTTGGACAGCACCTCGACGCCGTTGGGCACGGCGACCGAGACGTCGAAGGTGGCCTTGTCCGTCGGGTGGTTGTTGCTCGGGTACCACCACGGCGCGATGTCGGGCTCGTCGATGGCGAGCGCGCCGTCCGGCGTCTTCTTCCACGCCGAGACGCCGTTGACGAGCTTCGTGGACGGCTTGTCCGAGTAGGCGACGACGATCGTCAGATCGGTGCCCTTGCGGAGGGTCCCCTTCGGGTCGACGACGAGTTCGCCGCCGTCCCGGGAATAGGAGACGACCTTGTTGTTGATGCGAATGGAACTGACGTCGAGCAGGAAGTCCAGGTTGAACCGGGACAGGTCCTGGGTCGTCTTCGCGAGGATCGTCGTGGTGCCGGAGAGGACGTCCGTCGTCGGCTGGTAGCTCAGTCTGATGTCGTAATGGGAAACGTCGTAACCACCGTTGCCCGAATTCGGGTAGTAGGGATCGCCGACGCCCGGTGCGCCCGGTTCCGCGGCGGACGCGGTGCCGGCGAGCAGCAACAGGGACACCGCGGTGGCGGTGCCGGTGAAGAGCTTCGCTCGAAGGGACATGGCGCGAAGCTAGCGACGCGGCACCGGTCGCTGTACCCCCGTCCGTAGGTTCCTGGCTAGTGGAATGCCGTTGACACGGCTTCCCTCAACCGGGTGTGCAGGGCGCGCAATCCGGCACGTTCCGCCCGAATTTCCACCACCGTGATCCCATTCGGCCGCAGTTCACGTCTCAATTGGTCCGGATTTCCCACCGAAACGTGCCGGACGTGGTGAGCGGCACACAGCAGGCCCAGGTCGACTCCGTGCGGAGTCCCGAAGACCCGCTCGAAGCTCGCCGAGTGCTCCGGACCACCTTGTTCCAGAAGTGTGAAAATTCCACCACCGTCGTCGTTGAGCACCACGATGGTCAACTCCGGACGCGGCTCGCCCGGTCCGATGAGGAGACCGTTCGCGTCGTGCAGGAACGTCAGGTCGCCCACCAGCGCCACCGTCGGCCCGTGCGCCAGCGCGATGCCCGCCGCCGTCGACACGCTCCCGTCGATGCCCGCCACGCCCCGGTTCGCGAACACCTCCACGTCCGGCCGCGGCGCGGCGACCAGGTCCACATCCCGCACCGGGTTCGAGGAGCCGAGGAACAGGTTCGCGCCCGACGGCAGCCCCCGCACCAGCTCCCGCGCCACGCCGAGCCCGGTCGGCCACGGCTCGGTCGCGAGCACGCCGTCCACCGCCTCCGCCGCGACCTTGTCCGCGTGCTGCCACGCGGTCAGCCACCCCGGGTCCACCTCGTGCTCGCCCAGCGCCAGGTCGGTCGACGCGTGGGTGGCGGCGAACTGCGGGTCCGGCCACTCCGGGTCGTCGGACAGCGCGTGCACCACCGGGGTGCGGGCGATCAGCCTCAGCACACCCCGGGACAGCGTGGCCCGGCCGACGACCACGACCGCGTCCGGCGTCAACCGCCCGGGCAGCTCCCCCGCGTTGAGCAGCAGCGTGCCGTGCCGCAACCCGTGCGCGGTCGGCTCGGCGACCACCGGCCACCCGGCGCGCGCGGCCACCTCGGTGATCCGGTCGTGCCGCCCGTCGCCGATCACGACCAGGGTGCGCGGACCGAGGTGGTCGGCCGGGTGCACGGACGTCGTCGCGCGCGCGGCCACCCTGGTCCACGGCATGTCGAACGGCCGGCCGTCCAGCGGCTCGTGCGCCCACGGCGTGCCGTCGGGCACCAGCGGCTCCCGGAACGGCACGTTGACGTGCACCGGCCCGCTCCTGGCCGCCGCCACCGCCCGGCACGCCAGCGACCGCCACAGCCCGTTCTGACCCGGCCGCGACTCGGCGATCGGGAACTGGAGCGTGTCCAACCCGAGCAGGCCGTGCTGGTCGACGGTTTGGCTCGCGCCGGTCCGGTACAGCTCCACGGGCCGGTCCGCGGTCAGCGCGAGCAGCGGCACGCCCGAGTGCCGCGCCTCGAGCACCGCCGGGTGCAGGTTCGCCACCGCAGTGCCCGACGTGCAGGTCACCGCCACCACCTCGCGGGAGCCCCGGGCGAGGCCCAGCGCCAGGAAACCCGCGGTCCGCTCGTCCACCCGGACGTGCAGCGTCAACCTCCCCGCAGCCGCGGCCCGGTCCAGCGCGAACGAGAGCGGCGCGTTCCGGGAGCCGGGGCTGAGCACGACGTGCCGGACGCCGTTGCGGATCAGCTCGTCGACGAGCACCTCGGCCTGAGCGGTGGACGGGTTCACCTCCACATTGTCGCCCAGCGCCCCGACGGCCGTTCCCGCCGTCGGGACGCCCGCCGCGGCGGACCGGGGATACAGTCCCCAGTCGTGGCAGACCAGGACGTTTCCGCGATCTTCGACGCGACCAGGTGGAAAGCCGTCGAGGGGTTCGACTTCACCGACATCACCTACCACCGCGCGGTGGACCAGGGCACGGTTCGGATCGCCTTCGACCGGCCCGAGGTGCGCAACGCGTTCCGCCCGCACACCGTGGACGAGCTGTACCGGGCCCTGGACCACGCCCGGATGAGCTCCGACGTCGGCTGCGTGCTGCTGACCGGCAACGGCCCGTCGGCCAAGGACGGCGGCTGGGCGTTCTGCTCGGGCGGCGACCAGCGCATCCGCGGCCGCAGCGGCTACCAGTACGCGTCGGGTGAGACGGCCGAGACGGTGGACCCGGCGCGCGCCGGCCGGCTGCACATCCTGGAGGTGCAGCGGCTGATCCGGTTCATGCCCAAGGTCGTGATCGCCGTGGTGCCCGGCTGGGCGGCCGGCGGCGGGCACAGCCTGCACGTGGTGTGCGACCTCACGCTGGCCTCCGAGGAGCACGCCCGGTTCAAGCAGACCGACGCGGACGTCGGCAGCTTCGACGGCGGTTACGGCTCGGCGTACCTGGCCCGCCAGGTCGGCCAGAAGTTCGCCCGGGAGATCTTCTTCCTCGGCCGGACCTACACCGCCGCCGACATGCACGCCATGGGCGCGGTGAACGCCGTGGTGCCGCACGCCGAGCTGGAGTCGACCGCGCTGGAGTGGGCGCGCGAGATCAACGGCAAGTCGCCCACCGCGCAGCGGATGCTCAAGTACGCGTTCAACCTGATCGACGACGGCCTGGTCGGCCAGCAGCTGTTCGCGGGCGAGACGACCCGGCTCGCGTACATGACCGACGAGGCGGTCGAGGGTCGGGACGCGTTCCTCGAGAAGCGCGACCCCGACTGGTCCCCGTACCCCTACTACTACTGATGGACTGCTGATGGACGCCCTGGTCGAAGTCCTGCCGCCGCTGCCCGAGGGTTTGCGCGGGTGGGAGACGGAGGCCGCGCTCGCGGTCGAGACGTCCGGGTCGACCGGCGCGGCGCGGACCGTGCTGCTGTCGGCGGCGGCACTGCGCGCGTCGGCCGAGGCCACGCACGCCCGGCTGGGCGGGCCCGGCACGTGGCTGCTCGCGCTGCCCGGCGCGCACATCGCGGGCGTCCAGGTGCTGGTGCGCTCGGCGGTGGCGGGGCTGCGACCGGGGGTGATGGACCTGGAGGGCGGGTTCCGGGCGTCCGGGTTCGCCGCGGCGGCCGCGCCGGTGCTCGCCGAACCGGGCCGGCACTACACCGCGCTGGTGCCCACGCAGCTGGCCAGGCTGGTCGCGATCGAGGGGCCGGGGCTGGCCGCGGTCCGGGAGTTCGACGCGGTGCTGATCGGTGGCGCCGCCGCGCCGCCGCACCTGGTCGCCCGGGCCCGTGAGCTGGGCGTACGGGTCGTGACGACGTACGGCATGAGCGAGACGGCGGGCGGCTGCGTGTACGACGGCGTGCCGCTGGACGGGGTGCGGACGCGGGTGGTGGACGGGGTGGTCGAGCTGGCCGGGCCGACCCTGGCGCTCGGCTACCGGGGCGGCGAGCGGTTCGGCGAGTGGTTCCGGACGAACGACCTCGGCGCGGTCGAGGACGGCAGGCTCGAGGTGCTCGGCCGGGCCGACGACGTGATCGTCACCGGCGGGCACAACCTGGCGCCGCTGCTGGTGGAACGGGTGCTCGCGGCGCAGCCGGGCGTGCTGGAGGCGTGCGTGGTGGGCGTGCCGGACGCCGAGTGGGGTCAGGCGGTGGCCGCGGCGGTGGTGCCCGTGCCCGGCGTGACGCCCGACGTCGAGGGCCTGCGGGAGGCGGTGCGGACCTCCGTCGGCCGGTTCGCCACGCCGAAGCGGCTCGTGGTGGTCGACGCGCTGCCGCTGCGCGGCCCTGGCAAGGTCGATCGGGCGGCGGTGGCGGCCACCTTCGTGTGAATTTCCCCCACGTTGGTCAAGTTGTTGGTTGACAGGTAACTCGAGGCCGCGCTTGGCTCGGGCCGCCGGGACGGGTGGCCCTGCGCGGCGTCCTCCGCTCCACTCGTCCGGAGCGAGGAGTGCTGCGATGCCAAGGCGCTACCTGATACCCGTCGCGGTGGCCGCGGTCCTGGTCACCGGTTTCGCCACACCCGCACTGGCCGGCGACCGCGAGTGGCGCGCCGACCTGGCCGTCACCTCCGACGACGTCGGCGTGGTCGCGTCCGGGTCGGCGATCACCCTCGCCGCCGGCGCGCCGACCGCGGCCAGTGCCCGCACCGCCGAGCGGACCGGGTTCCTCCAGCTCGCGCCGCACACCCTGCCGTCGGCCGCGAACGCGGTCACCGCCGCCCTGGACGCGGACGTGCCCGCCGGCACGTCGGTCGACGTCGACGTGCGCGGCGCGCTGGGCGGCGACCGGTGGACCGAGTGGGTGCCCGCCGGGTCGCCGCTGCCCTCGCCCGCGACCGTCGTGCAGGTGCGGGTGGCGCTGACCGGGCTCGCCGCGCGGCCGGCGGTGCGCGGCCTGACCCTCGAAGCGTCCACTGTGGACGGTGTCACGGCGCTCGCCGCCGGCCGGTCCTACCGGGTGTACGCGACCCGCGAGGGCCTGGTCGGCGGCACGACCGCCAACGGGCACGTGATCGCGAGCCGGGACCACTTCGTGGCGCTGCCCTCGCGGCGCGGCCTGTCCGCCAAGGGCACCGGCACCTACAGCGTCCAGGTGTGCGCCGGCAGCCGGTGCGAGTGGGCGCCGGTGTGGGACGTCGGCCCGTGGAACACCAAGGACGACTACTGGAACCCGGCCGCGACCCGCGAGTCGTGGAAGGACCTGCCCCAGGGCAGGCCGGAGGCGCAGGCCGCCTACGAGGACAGGTATAACGGCGGCAAGGACCAGTACGGCCGCGTGGTGGCGAACCCGGCGGGCGTCGACCTCGCCGACGGCGTGTTCCAGGACGGCCTGAAGCTGACCACGAACTCGTGGGTCACGGTGACCTACCTGTGGACCGGTTCCGGACCCGCCGGCACGGTGAGGACCGCGAGCGATCCGCTCAACGTGCGGTCGTCGGCGTCGTCCTCGGGCGCGCAGGTCGGGTTGGCCGCGAACTACGCCCAGGTGCGGGTCGAGTGCCAGTCGACCGGCGAGTCCGTCACGGGCACCCAGGGCACGTCGAACGTCTGGTACCGGATCGCGGCGGGCAAGTACGTCGCGAAGGCCTACGTGGCGGGCGTGTCCGGCGCGGGCGCCTGCTAGACCCCTTCGCGGTGCGCGGCGTGGCCATGTCGGAGGATGTCCGCCATGGCCACGACTGCCCAGTGGATCTCCGGCACCCGTCCGCGCACGCTGCCGAACTCGATCGCGCCCGTGCTGGTGGGCGCGGGCGCGGCGGCCCAGGTCGGCGGGTTCTCCGCGGCGTGGTCGGCGTTGGCGCTGGTGGTGTCGGTGGCGCTCCAGGTCGGGGTGAACTTCGCCAACGACTACTCCGACGGCGTCCGCGGTACCGACGAGCACCGCGTGGGCCCGTTCCGGCTGGTCGGGTCAGGCGCGGCGCGGCCGGCGGCGGTGCGGGCGGCGGCCTTCGCGGCGTTCGGGGTCGGCGCGGTGGCGGGTCTGGTGCTGGTGGCGCTGACCGGCCGGTGGTGGCTGATCGCGTTCGGCGCGGTGTGCATCGCGGCGGCGTGGTTCTACACCGGCGGCAGCAGGCCGTACGGCTACGCGGGGCTCGGCGAGTTCGCGGTGTTCGTGTTCTTCGGTCCGGCGGCCGTGCTGGGCACCCTGTACGTGCAGTCGGGCACGGTGAGCCTGGTGGGTGTCGGCGGCGCGGTCGCGATGGGCGCGTTCTCCACCGGCGTGATGCTGGCCAACAGCCTCCGCGACATCCCCACCGACCTGGCCGCCGGCAAGCGCACCCTGGCCAACACGCTGGGCGACGCCGGCGCGCGCCGGCTGTACCTGGTCCTGGTGACGCTGCCCTACCTGGTGACGGTCGCGATCACCGTCCGCACCCCGTGGGCGCTGTTGGCCCTGCTCTCGCTCCCGCTGACCGTCCAGGGTGCCCGCCGGATCGCCGGCGGCGCGAAGGGCGCGGCGCTCATCCCGGTCCTGCGGGACACCGGCTTCGCGATGCTGGCCTGGGCGGTGCTCACCACGGTCGCCCTGGTGCTCTGACCGGAGCGGCTACCAGGCGTCCTCGGTGAAGGAGATCGGGTCGTCGTCGTCCGGCCGCTGCGGGCGGACCGGCGCGGGACGCGGTGCCTCGCCCTGGCAGAGCGTGCTCAGCACCGCGCGGTCGGCCTCCAGGGCGGCCTTGACCCCGCGGTCGTCGGCGGCCTCGCCGGAGAGCACCTGCCGCCAGCTCAGGTCGCCGCGGGCGACCCGCCGTTGCAGCGCCTGCATGGCCGGTGACGCGTCCTGGGACTTCGCGAACGCCATCACCCGCCGGATGTCCTCGGCGGACGGCTCGCGGGCGGGGTAGCGCAGCTTGGCCGCCTCGCGCATGGCCGCCTCGGCGTCGGCGACCGACTTGGCCAGCACGTCCTCGGCCGTCCGGATCTCCGCAGTGCGCCACGTGACCACCCGGACCACCCCTCTCCCGCGAACCGCGCGCCGTCCGCCGGGCACACCTCCGGCCGATCACGCTGCGACGCACGGACCACCGCCCGCGTTCCCGCGCCGCCCGCATCGTTTGCGAAAGCGCTACGACCAGGTGCCCGTCGCCCGGAACCGGACGAGCGTCGCCAGGTGCGGCGCCAGGTCGAGCCCCTGCCCGGCCACCCAGTCGTCGTCGTAGTACGTGTTCGAGTACCGCTCGCCGCCGTCGCACAGCAGCGTGACCACACTGCCGCGCAGCCGCGACGCCCGCATCTCGGCGATCAGCTGGAACGCGCCCCACAGGTTCGTGCCGGTCGACCCGCCGACCCGCCGCCCGAGCACCTCCTCCACGTGCCGCACGGTCGCGATCGACGCCGCGTCCGGCACCTTGATCATCCGGTCGATGACCTGCGGGATGAACGACGGCTCCACGCGCGGTCGGCCGATGCCCTCGATCCGCGAGCCCCGGCTGCCGACCAGCCCGGTGTCGCCGTCGCGCCACGAGTCGAAGAACACCGAGTGCTCCGGGTCCACCACGGCCAGCCGCGTCCGCAGCTTCCGGTAGTGGATGAACCGGCCGACGGTCGCGCTGGTGCCACCCGTTCCGGCGCCCACGACCACCCAGACGGGTTCCGGGCTGGCCTCCAGCGCCATCTGCTGGAACACCGACTCGGCGATGTTGTTGTTCCCGCGCCAGTCCGTCGCCCGCTCGGCGTGGGTGAACTGGTCCATGAAGTGGCCGTCCAGCTCGGCGGCCAGCCGGCGCGACTCGTCGTAGATCGCGCCCGGCTCGTCCACGAAGTGGCACCGGCCGCCCTGCCGCTCGATCAGCGCGACCTTCTCGCCGCTGGTCGACCGGGGCATGACGGCGATGAACGGCAGCCCGAGCAGCCGGGCGAAGTAGGCCTCGGACACCGCCGTCGACCCGGAGGACGCCTCGATGACGGGCGTGCCGCCGACGATCCAGCCGTTGCAGATGGCGTACAGGAACAGCGAACGCGCCAACCGGTGCTTGAGCGAGCCGGTCGGGTGCGTCGACTCGTCCTTGAGGTAGAGGTCGATGCCCCACTCCAGGGGCAGCGGGAAGTGCAGGAGGTGGGTGTCGGCACTGCGGTTGGCGTCCGCCTCGATGATCCGGACGGCCTCGCAGACCCACTCGCGGGTGCGTGAACTACATCGGTCGACAGAGATGGTCACGCCGGCACGATAACTTCTGAACCGAAGCGCGAGCAGGGCGTCAGGCGCGGGCCCCGGTGCCGTCCGAACCGGGCGCGGGCGCGTCGCCGCGCAACTGCGAGCGCAGCTTCTCCCGTTCGGCGCGCCGCTCGGCCTGCTTGACCTCGAGGCCCTGGGCCACCCGCGCGCGCAGACCCTTGAACAGGAACAACGACAGCGGCAGCGCCACCACCACGCCGACCGCCAGGGCCACCAGCAGCGGCACGTCGACCAGCAGCAGGGCCGCCGTCACCACGCCGACCATCGCCAGTCGGGCGGTCACGTACAGCGCGACATCACGTCCCAGGTGCACGGCTACCGAGGTTACGCCGTGCCGTCCGCGTCCTCGGTGGCGGTGTTCGGACGTCCTTCGAAACGCGTGGACAACACGACGGTGGTCCTGGTGCGCGCGACGCCCGGGATTCTCCTCAGTCTCCCCAACGAACGTTCAAGGTCGTCCACCGTGGCCACGCGCACCTTGACGATGAACGACTCGTCGCCCGCGACCCGGTAGCAGGACTCGACCTCGACCAGCTCACCGAGGGAGTCGGCCACTTCGTCGTCGTCGGCGGTGTCCGTGGGGTGGATGCTGACCAGGGCCGTGACGCCCAGTCCGACCGCGCTGGGGTCCACCACGGCGTGGTAGCCCACGATCACACCCGTTGCTTCCAGTTTGCCCACGCGCTCGTGCACGGCGGAGGCCGAGAGACCCACCTTCCGGCCGAGGTCGGCGTAGGTTGCGCGCCCGTTCTCCCTGAGAGCGGCGATGATCTGGCGATCAAGAGCGTCCACCGCGCCACCCTAAGCCCCGGCCACCCCATGTCCGAACCGCGAGCTTCGTCCCTTACTACCTCTTTACCATCACCCAAGCGTTCGAGTACCCGACGGGTGGAGTGCCACGATGCGTCCGGTACGTCTGTTCGCCATCGGGGAGGAACCACCGTGACAGCGATGCAGCAACACGCCGGAGAACGCCTGCTCACGCCCGGTGAGGTGGCCAATCTGTTCCGCGTCGACCCCAAGACCGTGACCCGGTGGGCCACCGCGGGCCGGATCGGTTCCATCCGCACACCGGGCGGCCACCGCCGGTTCCGCGAGTCCGAGGTCCAGCAGCTGCTCTCGCAGCTGACCACGGAGGCGACCGAACCGGTTCGCCAGTAGCGCCGTACACCTCTTGGACACGGGTAACCTCGTGGCCGAAGGAGGTGGCGACCATGCTCTACCTGCTCGCGGTGATCGGTGCGCTCACCATCGCCGTGCTGCTGTGGCGGGCGTTCGGACCGGACCGGGTCGAAACCGCCCCCAGTCGCCGAATCGTGGCACCGGACGACGACCCGGAGTTCTTGCGGAAGCTCGGTGAGCAGAGCAAGAAGAAGCCCGACGACGAGTGAGCGGTCGGTGGGGACCTGGACGTGAGCCGGGGTCCCCACCGCGCGGAGCGGACGCGGCCGGGCCGCCGCCGTCCGGGCGCCGTCGTGGGCCGGGTGCTCGGTGGTGCGGGCGGGCAGTCCGGGCCGGCAGTACGGGTCAGTGGTTCGGGAAGTCGTCCGCGACCGTGGCCGCCAGTTCGAGCAGCGCGAGCCTGGTGTCCGGGGCGAGCTTGTCGAGCTCGATCTCCGCGCCCTCCTCGAGGTGCGCGTCGAACGGGATCCGCACGACCGCGCGGCACCGCTGGGCGAAGTGCGCGGACAGCTTGTCCAGGTCGACCTTGCCGGAACCGGGCCGCACCGAGTTGATCACCGCGACCGACTTGGCCACCAGGTCGCGGTACCCGTGCGCCTCCAGCCAGTCCAGCGTCGCCGCCGAGGTCTGCGCGCCGTCCACCGAGCCGGAGGACACCAGCACGAGCGCGTCCGCCTGGTCGAGCACGCCGCGCATCGCCGAGTGCATCAGGCCGGTGCCGCAGTCGGTCAGCACGATGTTGTAGAACAGCTCGAGCAGACCCACCGTGCGCAGGTAGTCCTGGTCGCTGAACGCCTCCGAGACGGCCGGGTCCTGCTCGGAGGCCAGCACCTCGAGCCTGCTCGGCGACTGCGACGTGTACGCGCGCACGTCGGAGTACTTGGTGATCCGGGCCGCGTCGCGGAGCAGGTGGCGCACGGTCGCCGTGGTCTCGCGGGGCACCTTGAGCGCGAGCGTGCCGCGGTCGGGGTTGGCGTCGACCGCGATCACCCGGTCGCCGCGCAGCGAGGAGAACGTGGAGCCGAGCGTGGTGGTCGTCGTGGTCTTGCCGACGCCGCCCTTGAGGCTCAGCATGGCGATCTTGTAGCACCCGCGCAGCGGCTGGTTGATCCGGGTGATCAACTCGCGCCGGCGCACGTCGGCCGGGCTCTCGCCGAGGTTGATCAGACCACCGCTGACCGAGTGCAGCGTCTTGCGCCACCCGGACTGCGGCGGCCGCTTGGCGCGCTTGATCAACTGCTGCGAGGACACGTCGTTGGCCTGCGCGCGCGGCGGCGGCTGCGGTGCCGACGGCTGCACGGACTGCGGGAAGTTGTTGGGGAACCCGCCCGGGAACTGGTGCTGCGCGGCGGGATCGGCGTACTGCGGCGTGGGGTGCGGCCCGCTGTGCGCGCCCGGCGGCGGGTACGCGCCGGACTGCGAACCGGGCGCGGGGTAGGAGCCCGACTGCGAACCCGGTGCGGCGTGAGGACCCGACTGCGAACCGGGCGCGGCGTACGGGCCGGACTGCGAACCGGGAGCCGGGTAGGCACCGCTCTGCGAACCGGGCGGCGGGTACGGGCCGGACTGCGAACCCGGTGCGGCGTAAGGACCCGACTGCGAACCGGGCGCGGGGTGCGGGCCGGACTGGGAGCCGGGCACCGGGTACGAGCCCGAGGGCGTGCCCTTGACCGGTTCCAGGTACTCCGTCTTCGGGTCCACCTGGTGCGCGCCGGACTGGGTGGGGTTCTCACCGGCCGACGGCGGCTGCCACGACGACTCGGGATTCTCGTAGCGTCCGGTCACCGCTGGGGTCCCTCCCTGGGCCACGCGGATCGAGACCTCCCCGACCCCATGTTTGCGACGGTAGTCGGAGCCCGGCGGTTCCACGACAGCGGGTGGAGATCAGCCCACGCCGGCGTAGGAATGCAATCCGGTCGTGACCAGGTTGATGAAGAACAGGTTGAAGACGGTGCCGACGAAGCCGACCGTGTTGACCCACGCGGCCGGTTTTCCGCGCCACCCGGCCGTGGCCCGCGCGTGCAGGTACGCCGCGTAGATCACCCAGCAGACGAACGCCACGGTCTCCTTGGGGTCCCAACCCCAGAACCGGCCCCACGCGGCCTCGGCCCAGATCGCGCCGCAGATGATGCCGATGGTGAACAGCGGGAAGGCGAACACCGTGCTGCGGTAGGCAAGCCGGTCGAGCACGTCGGCGTCGGGCAGCTTCGCGAACCGCGGCCTGCCGGTCGACTTGAGCAGGAACAGGATGCTCGCCACGCCGGGCACCAGCAGCACGCCGCTGGACACCGAGATCACCGACACGTGGACCACGAGCCAGTACGACCGCAGCGCCGGCACCACGGGCGCGGCGTCGGAGTAGAGGACCGTGCCGCCGAGGAACATCAGGATGACGATCGGCACCAGCACGAACCCGCCGAGCTTGCGGACCGGGAATGCCCGCATCAGCACGATCCAGGTGACCACGGCCGCGAACGTCAGCAGCGAGCCGTACTCGTACATGTTGCCCCACGGCGCGCGACCGGTCGCGAGACCGCGCAGCACCAACGAGGACAGCTGGACCAGGGCGCCGAGCACGGTCAGCGCCGCGCCCATCCGACCGAGCCGCTCGGGCCGGGACCGCTCCTCGCGGACCACCCGGCCGGGCTGCCAGGTGCCGTCGGCCTGCACGCCGCCCGCCGCGACCAGCTCGCGGTCGGCGGACTTCGCGGCGGACTTCTCCTTGGCCCGGCCGAACGCCTGCTCGCAGAGGTACAGCACCGCGGCGAAGACGTACACCAGGACCGCGGCGTTGTAGGTCCAGTCGCTGTAGGTCGCCAGCGTGGCGTCGACCGTCATCTAGCCCTCCTCCTTGAACAGGTCGCGGGCGACGGCGGTGAACTCCTCGCCGTAGCCGGCCTGGTCGGTGCGGGCCAGCCCGCCGACCTCGATCACGGTACGCCCGTCCTCCTGCGGCGTCGCCCGGACCCACACCCGTCGCCGCTTGATGCTCAGCGACACGCCCAGACCGAGGATGACCAGCACGGAGAACACCAGCACCCACACCTGGGTCGGGTCGTGGGACACCTGGACGGACACCCAGTCGCGCACGCCGTCGAACCGGATCACGGTGCCGTCGTCCAGGGTCAGCGACTCGCCCTTGGCCAGGTTCTTGCGCGCGACCTTGTTCAGCTTCCCGTCCGCGACCATCTTCTGGTCGATCGAGAAGATGGACTGCCCGCGGCCGGAGTCGGTGCCGAGGTCGCCCCGGTAGACGTCGATCGCCACGGCCGGGTCGCGCGCCTCGGGGAACACCGAGTCGAGCAGCTCGCCCCGGTAGACCGCGGTCGGCGCGAGCAGACCGGTGATCGCCAGCTGGTTCTCGCGGCGGGTCTCGGCGTCGGTGGTGTCCGGCGGGTCGAACTTGGTCGCGCCCTCGGAGGCGAAGGTGATCTCGTTGACCGGGCGCCACTGGGTCGCGCCGGTCCGCGTCGCGCCGCCGGGGAAGGTCACCGTGAACACCGGCGTGTAGCCGTGGCCCAGCAGGTAGACGCGGTCGCCGACGGTCCGCAGCGGGCTGTTGACCTCGAGCCGGTAGGGCCGCCAGGTGTTCGAGTCCAGGTCCGGGCCGGACTGGTAGCCGATGTCGGCGTGGAACGACTCGGCCTGGCCGGTGTGCAGGTAGGACGCCTGGAAGTCGTCGATCTTCACGCAGAACGGGGACAGGTTCGTGCCGTCGACCCGCAGGCCCGGCCGGAACGTGTCGTAGTTGTAGACACCCGAGTTGCAGAACTGGCCGCCGTTCGCCTGCACGATGACCTGGCCCTCGTAGCCGTACATCTTGCCCAGCGCGAACGCGACCAGCAGGCCCAGCAACGAGAAGTGGAAGACCAGGTTGCCGGTTTCGCGCAGGAACCCGCGCTCGGCGCTGACGGTGCGGGTGCCGCCGTCCTCCTCGCGCTCGACCAGCCGCCAGCCCTTGAGGCGGCGGCGCGCGTCGGCGATCACGGTGTCCACGTCGCGCGGGCTCTCGGCGCGGTCGTGGTGCGGCATGCGGGCGAGGTTGCGCGGGGTCAGCACCGGCTTGGCGCGCATCTGCCTGGCGTACTCCCAGGTGCGCGGCATCAGGCAGCCGACGAGCGAGACGAACAGCAGCACGTAGACCGCGGAGAACCAGTAGCTCGCGTAGACGTCGAAGAACTGGAGCCGGTCGAGCAGCCGACCCCACCAGCCGTGGCTCGCGATGTAGTCGGCGACCTTCTGCGCGTTCAGCGACCGCTGCGGCAGCAGCGCGCCGGGCATCGCGCCCAGCGCCAGCAGGAACAGCAGCGTCAACGCGGTGCGCATGGCCGTGAGGCCGCGCCACGTGTTGCGCAGGAAGGCGAGGAAGGCGCTCACAAGGGCGACTGGATGTCGTTGGCGACGGAGTACCGGATCCAGCCGACGAACTCGCCCCACAGGCCGGTGACCAGCGCGATGCCGACCAGGATCAGCAGCACGCCGCCGAACAGCTGGACCTGGCGGACGTGCGAGCGCAGCCAGGTCGTCGCGCGGACCGCCCAGCGCGCGCCGAGCGCGATCAGCACGAACGGCAGGCCCAGGCCCAGGCAGTAGGCGAGCACCAGCACGACGCCGCGCCAGGTGGCGCTGCCGACCTCGGTGCCCCGGGTCAGCGCGAGGACGCCGGCGAGCGTCGGACCGACGCACGGGGTCCAGCCGAACGCGAACACCGCGCCCAGCAGCGGCGCGCCCACCAGGCCCGCCCGGGGCCTGCGGCGCAGCCGGAAGTCCTTCTGGAGCACCGGGACGAGCCCGATGAACACCAGGCCCATGGCGATCGTGACGACGCCGCCGATGCGCTGGAACAGGTCCTCCTGGAGCCACAGCACCTCGGTGAGCCCGAGTACCGCGAACGAGGCGAGTCCGAACACGACCGTGAACCCGAGCACGAAGAGCAACGCCGCGCCGGTCACCCGCCAGCGGCCGGTCTTGCGGTCCTCGCCGTCCTGGACCGCGGGCGCCTCCGCGCCCACCAGTCCGGCGAGGTAGGCGAGGTAGCCGGGCACCAGCGGCACGACGCACGGCGACGCGAACGAGATGGTGCCTGCGAGCAGTGCCACGCCGGTGGCCAGGAGCAGTGGACCGCTCATGGCCAGCTCTGTCGGGGTCACGGAAAACAGGGTAGGTAGCGCCGCCGGCGACCCGCTCACCGGACTCCCCTAGACGGGACCTGGGTCACACGTCCCGAAGGCCCCGCACCCGAAACCGCTCGCGTGCGTTGCCCACCGACTCACCCCATAAACCTGCCAATCCACCCTTGTGAGTGAACGCACGACTTCGTAGCGTCACGTGACATGCGTGCACACCGGCTCACCCTGCCCGTGCTGGCCATCGCACTCGTCGCCGTCACCGCACCCGTGCCGGGTGGCGCGGCGGCGGCGCCGACCGAGTGGCGCGAGGTGTTCGCGCCCGACGGCACCATCACCCGCGTCGAAGTGCCCAGAGCCGTCGAGGCGTCCCTCGCGCCCGACGAGGTGGAGGCCGAGGTCGAGGTGGTCCAGCAGACCGGACCGTCCGACCAGCGCTTCGACCTCGTGCTCGTCGGCGACGGGTACACGGAGGACGACCTCGACACCTACCGCGCCCACGTGGCGGGCAAGTGGGCGGAGCTGTCCGCCGTGGAACCCTTCAAGTCCTACAAGGACAAGTTCAACGTGTGGCAGGTCGACGTGCTGTCGCCCGAGTCCGGCGTGGACAACGACCCGGCGTTGGGCAGCGCGAAGGACACCGCGTTGGACATGGGTTTCTGGTGCCAGGGCCGGGACCTGAACACCGAGCGCCTGCTGTGCGTGAACCAGACCGCGGCCGAGCAGTACGCCGCGCTCGCGCCGCAGGCCGACCAGATCATCGCGCTGGGCAACACCACCAAGTACGGCGGCGCGGGCGGCGGCGTCGCCACGGCGGCCGGCGGCAACGCGCAGGCGGGCCAGATCGCGGTGCACGAACTCGGCCACTCCATCGGCGGCCTCGCCGACGAGTACGACTACCCGTACGAGGCGTACACCGGCGACGAGCCGGGCGAGCCCAACGTCACCAAGGACCCGACCGGCGCGAAGTGGCGGACCTACCTCGGGCAGCCCTCGCCCGACGGCGGCACCGTGGGCGCGTTCGTCGGCGCGAAGTACTACAAGACCGGCCTGTACCGCCCCACCGACAACTCGATCATGCGCACCCTGGGCCGCGAGTTCAACCTGGTCGGCCGGGACGCGATGATCGCCGCCTTCAAGCGCAAGGTGCCCGGCCTGTAGGTCCGGTCACGACGTCTCGGCGGCCAACTCCTTCACCAGCGGCAGCAGGTCGGACGCGATGAGGCCCTCCAGGAACACCGCCGCCACGCGGTGCCGCTTGTCCAGCACGATGGTCGACGGCACCACGTTCGGCGGATAACCCTTGAAGGCCAACAACGTCCGACCCGACTCGTCGTAGATCGACGGGTAGGTCAGGGCCCGGTTGCGGATGAAGTCGCGGCCCGGTTCGGGCGACGGCTCCTTCACGTCGATGCCGATCACCTGCACGCCCGACGGGCCCGCCTCGTTCTGCACCTTCTGCATCTCGGGCGCCTCGGTGCGGCACGGCGGGCACCAGGCGCCCCAGATGTTGACCACCACGACCTTGCCCGCGTAGTCGTCCAGCGAGACGGTCCTGCCCTCCTCCATCAGGCTCGGGCCGGTCAACCCCTTCACGGTCTTGCGGTCCGCGCCCTCGTACCGGATGCGGACCTGGCCGTTGGGCGCCACGAACTGGAAGTCGCCGCCGGTGACGACCGCGTCCGAGCCCGTCGAGCACGCGGTGAGCCCCACCAGCAGCGCCACCGCCACCGCGAGCCGCCTCACGCCCCGGTCACCCTCGGGTTCGTCGCGCCCACCGGTTCGGTGTAGACGACCCGCACCAACTCCTCGCCCTCGAAGACCAAACTGGTCAACGAGGCCAGCGAGCACTCCCGGCGCCGCGGGTCGTGCCACATCCGCTTGCCCTCCAGGAACCGGCGCAACGTCCAGATCGGCAACTGGTGCGACACGCACACCGCCTCGTGGCCCTGCGCCGCGACCCTGGCCCGCTGCACCGCGCCGAGCATCCGGTGCGCGATCTCCAGGTACGGCTCGCCCCACGACGGCGTGAACGGGTTGACGAGCTTCGGCCAGTGCTTCGGCGAGCGCAGCGCGCCGTCGCCGACCGCGACCTTCAACCCCTCGAACCTGTTGTCCGCCTCGATCAGCCGCGCGTCGGTGGCCAGTTCCAGCCGGTGCGAGTCGGCGATCGGCGACGCGGTCTGCTGCGCCCGGTCCAGCGGTGAGGCGACGACGTGCGCGATGTCGTGGTCCGCCAGGTGCTCGGCGACGGTCAGCGCCTGCCGCTGGCCCCGGTCGGACAGCCTGAAGCCCGGCAGCCGGCCGTAGAGGATGCCCGTCGGGTTGTGCACCTCGCCGTGCCGGAGCAGGTGGACGACCGTGCGGCTCACTGGGCTGCCTCCGGGTTCTTCGCCTCCGCGGCGGCGCGCGCGGCGTGCGGGAGGGCGTCGGCGATCAGCGCGAAGTCCTCTTCGGTCAGGGCGGCGTTGACGAACCACGCCTCGAACGCGCTCGGCGGCGGGTACACCCCGCGTTCCAGCAGCGCGTGGAAGAACGGCGGGAAGCGCCAGGTCTGCGCGGCCTGCGCGCCCGCGTAGTCGACCACCTCGTCGGCGGTGAAGAACACGCTGACCAGGTTGCCCGCGAACTGCACCCGGTGCGGCACGCCCGCGTCGGTCAGCGCCGCGCCGAACAGCGCGCCCAACCGCGAGGCGTTCGCGTCCAGCGCCCGGTACACGTCGTCGGTCGCGGCGCGCAGCGTGGCCAGGCCGGCCGCCACCGCCACGGGGTTACCGGACAGCGTCCCGGCCTGGTAGACCGGACCGGCGGGCGCGAGCCGCGCCATGATCTCGGCCCGACCGCCGAACGCGGCCGCCGGCAGCCCGCCGGACATCACCTTGCCGAACGTGTAGAGGTCGCCGGCCACGCCCTCCAGGCCGAACCAGCCCGAGCGCGACACCCGGAAGCCGGTCATGACCTCGTCCATCACCAGCAGCGCGCCGTGCTCGTGGCACAGTGCCCGCAGGCCCGCGTTGTCCCGCGGCGCGATCGCGCCCATGTTGCCCGCGGCGGCCTCGGTGATCACGCACGCGATCTCGCCCGGGTTCTCCTCGAACGCGACCCGCACCGCGTCCAGGTCGTTGTACGGCAGCACGATCGTGTCGGCGGCCTGCGCGCCGGTGACGCCCGGCGAGGTGGGCAGCCCGAGCGTCGCGACACCCGAACCGGCCTGGGCCAACAGCGCGTCCACGTGACCGTGGTAGCAGCCGGCGAACTTGACGATCTTGCGCCGACCGGTGAACCCGCGCGCCAACCGGATCGCGCTCATGGTGGCCTCGGTGCCGGAGTTGACCAGCCGCACCTGCTCCACCGGCGCCACCCGACCGATGATTTCCTCGGCCAGGTCGATCTCGCCCTCGGTCGGCGTGCCGAACGACAGGCCGTGCCCGGCCGCGTCCCGCACCGCGCGCACCACGTCCGGGTGCGCGTGGCCGAGGATCATCGGGCCCCACGAGGACACCAGGTCGACGTACCGCTCGCCGTCGGCGTCCCACAGGTGCGAGCCCTCGCCGCGAACCATGAACCGGGGGGTGCCGCCGACCGAGTGGAACGCCCTGACCGGTGAGTTCACCCCTCCGGGGATCACCTCCGCCGCACGCTCGAACAGTGCCTGGGATCGCGTCGCTGTCACGGGGTCCAGTCTCACACGTCGGGTTCGACGTCCTGTTTCCGGTCACGGGTGCGCAGTCCCAGCACGGCCTGTCGCACGGCGTCGAGCAGCAGCACCCCGCCGACGGTGGCGATCGCCACGGCCGCGCCGATCCAGTTGCCGTGGTAGCGGGTGGACTCGAGCGGCGCGTGGTCCGCGACCGGGTAACTCAGGTGCACCACGCCCCGGTCCCAGCACCACACGACGGCGAACGCGAGCAGCACGGCGCCCACCACCTCGCCGGCCGCGATGAGCGTCCGCCGTGGCTGGTGCAGCGAGGGTGTCGTCACGCCACGAAGCTTCTCACGGTCGGTCCAGCAGTCGCGTGACCGCGGCGCGCAAGGCGTCGGCGTCCCGCGCCCAGCCCATCACCACGGTCCCGTCGGCCAGTTTCACCGGCACCGGCTCGGTGCCGCGCGGCAACGCCCACCCGCCGCCGAGCACCTTCGCGCCCGACCGCGGCTCGACGCCCGCGACGGCCGCGATGTCCCGCACGGGCACCTCCTCGCGCCCCTGGTGCAGCGCCACGGGCGTCAACCGGACCCCGTACACCTTGCGCCGGCCCTGCACCCACAGCGCCGTCGGCAGGAAAAGGGCCACCGCGACCACCAGCCACAGCAGCGGGCGCACGACGCCGGTCAGCGCCTCGACGCCGAACCCGAGCAGCGCGAACACCGGTCCCCACAGCAGCGGCCACCAGGACGCGCCGGGTTCGGCGTAGAGCGTCGGCTGGTCCACTCAGCTCCCCGAGAAGTGGTGCCGGGTGCCCGGCAGGAAGCCGCACACGGCCGCGACGAGCGGGAACGCCAGTCGGGCGACCAGCACGGCCAGGGTGCCCGCCTCGACGGTCTCCCGCAGGGCGGACACCAGCATGCCCAGCGCGACGATCTCCACCACGAACCACGACCCGCACAGCACCAGCCGCGCCTGGTGGCTGCCGTTGTGGAAGTACACCGCGCCGACGATCCCGCCGATCGCGAGGCAGCCGGTGACGAACAGGGTGACGATCGTGCCGAAGCTGCTCGGCGGCCGTTCGACCGCGAGCCGCACGACCGTGCCCACCGGCCAGGACAGCGCGGTGAGCAGCCAGAACACGGAGCCGACGGACACCGCGACCGGCCGCTTCACGACGACCGTCCGCTGGTCGACACCCCGCATCGCCGGGTAGCCGCCGTGCACCGGACTCGCCTGCGGGTAGCCCTGCGGGTACGGCGCCGGGTACTGGCTCTGCGGGTACTGGGCTTGCGGGTACTGGGCCTGCGGGTACTGGGCCTGCGGGTACTGCTCGGCCTGGTACCGGCTCGGCTGATCGGGCTGCCGGCTCGGGTCCTGGGTCATTCCCCCACCTCCCGCAGGTACTCCGACGCCGACGGTCGGTACATCGCGACGAGGGCGACCACCGTCACGCCCGCGGTCGACGCCGTCCACACCACCGCGGCCGACCGTGCCACGAACACCACCCCCGAGAACAACGACCAGGCCGAGCCCAGCACGAACGCCAGGCCGGGAACCGCCAGTCCGGCCAGCGCGGTCCGACCGGCGGGGTTGCCCTCGCGCAGCCGCATCGCGCCGGCGACGAAGAACCACGCCGGTACCAGCAGCAGGACCAGCAGGACCACGGGCAGCAGGAAGAAGCCGAAGTCCGAGTGCGCCTGGTCGGGCACCTCCGGGTCGGCCAGGTGCACGCGCCGCCACACGTCCGCGGTCAGCTCGCCCATCCCGGTGAGCAGCAGCACGGGCAGCGCGAGCACCACCAGCACGACGCCGGCGAGCCAGCACCGGAACGCGAGGACGATCGCCGCCGGCGGGTCCGGGCGCACCGCGGACCCGGCCGGTGACTCGACTACCGACTCGACCGCGGGCGGCGTCGGTCTCGGGAGGATCTCGGACACGGGTTCACTCCGACGTGGAGGGTCACTGGTGCTGCCTGACCCACTCTGCCGTACCGCGCACCCACGTGAAGGCCAATCCGCCGGCGATCAACAGCAGAACCACGATGTTCGCCGGGCCGGCGCCGGAGAGCACCACCCACAGCGCGTGCAGCGCGGCCACCGAGCTGATCGCGCCGCGCGACCACCGCACCCCCCGGCGCAGCAGCCGCGCGAACACGGCGTAGCCCACGCCGACCACCACCGCGACGATCGTCAACTGCACCAGCAGCGACGTCACGGCGTCGGACCCGAAACCCGACTTCGCGGCGGCCTCGGTCAGGGTGTCCCGCTGCGACCACAGGTACGCGACGTTGACCAGGCCGAAGGCCGCGAGGGCGTACCAGACGCCGACCGCACCACGCACCGGTGCGGGCGGTGGTGTGCTCACGGGCGGCGCTTGACCGAGTCGAAGTACGCCTTGGACGCCGGCAGGTACAGCAGCACGATCGCGATCACGCTGATCAGGTTGGTGAAGACGCCGAGGACCGACGCGGTGCGCAGCAGGGCGAGCAGGCCGAGCAGCGTGAGCACGGTCAGCACGATCCTGGCCCAGTTGCGGCCGGCCTTCGCCTTGAAGGCGAACAGCACGTAGAGGCCCGCGAACACCAGCGCGACGAGCACGGCGACGAGGAGGCCCGCGTTGACCGCGGCGGCGAGCTGGTCGGCGGAGAGCTGCTTGCCCTGCGGGGTGTCCCTCAGCTGCTGCTCCACCTCGTCGCGCTGGGTGAGGGTGAGCAGGGCGGAGATCACGGACACGGCGGCGCCCACGATCCAGAGCCAGAAGGAGGTGCGCACCTCTTTGGGCGCTTGCAGCGGCGTGGAGCCCGCGACCTCGGCATCGCTCAGCGGCGGCGGAGGCGGGAGGTAGGGCTGCTGCTGCGGACCGTCCGGTTCCTGTGGATACGTCACGGTCGGAAACGCTAGAGCCGTAACGACGTCGCTGTCCACCGGTATGGGCGGACAGCGACGTCGGCCCCGTTCATCAGCCCAGCTGGAAGAAGCGGTTGGCGTCCGGCTTGAACATGAAGATGATCGCGCCGACCTCGGCCGCGAGCGCGACCAGGCCGAGCAGCGCCTGGAGCACACCCAGGAAGCCGACCGAGAACAGCAGCGCGATGCCGAACAGGCCGATCAGGCCCAGCACCACGCCGATGCCGCCCAGCACGGCCAGGACGATGCGCGCCCAGTTGGCGCCGTTGCGCATCTGGAGCACCACGACCACCCAGATCGCGGACAGGATCAGGCTGAAGACGATCCCGCCGTAGCTGGGGCCGGTGCCCGCGAGCGACGCCGAGAACTCGGGACCGAGGTTCAGGTCCTTGATCGTCTGGTCGTAGATCGCCTGGGCGGTCAGGAAGCTGAAGATGCTGGACAGGATGCTGACGCCGGCGGCGACCATCCACAGCAGGAACGAGGTGTCGACCGACTTCGGCCGCGGCGGGCGCTGGGCCTCGTGCGGCGCGAGCGGCGGAGCCTGCTGGTAGCCGCCCGGCTGCTGCTGGAAGCCGCCGGGGGGCGTCTGCTGCGGGTAGCCACCCTGCTGCGGGTATCCGCCCTGCTGGGGGTAGCCGCCGGGCTGCTGGGGCTGGCCGCCCTGCTGGTTGTACGGGTCATTCGGAATGGTCATGCGCGGACCGTAAGCACATGACCCATTCGCGTCGACCGGGAATCACAATCCGTTAGCTACCCGGGGTGGTCTTCCGCTGACGGACCGCTGTGTCCTGAAGTACAGCGCGGCTGTCGGCACGAACATCAGCACCACGGCGGCGCCGTCGAGGGTCATCGTCACCAGCCCGAACAGCACGTCCGTGCCGCTGACCTGCAACTGGAGCACCGCGGCCAGCCCCGACACGTACGTGATCGACCGGGTCACCCCGACCACGATCCCCACGACGCCGAACACGGCCAGCACGATCCGGGCCCAGTTCCGACCGCGCGCCATCCGGTTCGCGAGCAGTGTGTAAATGAGCACAAGAGCGCCGCCGAGCAGCAGTCCGAACATCACCCCACCGGACACCGCGGCGTCGATCTCGTCCTGGTTCAACCCCGGCTGCTGCTGCCGCAGCACGTCGACCAGCGCGTTCCGGTCGGCGAGCTGCACCACGAAGCGGCCGAGGCCGACCAGCGCGCTCGCGATCCACAACCACCGGGCGAGGTCGACGGCCCGGGGCGGCGGCGACGTCTCCGACCGGGACGCCGCCGGTGCGGGGGTGGTCATCCCCGGTCCAGCCAGCGCGCGGCCTCGGTGGCCCAGTACGTGAGCACCACGTCGGCGCCCGCGCGGCGGATCGAGGTGAGCAGTTCGAGGACGGTCCGCTCGCGGTCGATCCAGCCGTTCGCGCTCGCCGCCTCGACCATCGCGTACTCGCCGGAGATCTGGTAGGCGGCGACCGGCACCGTGGAGACCTCGGCCACCGCCCGCACCACGTCCAGGTACGGCAGCGCCGGCTTGACCATCACCAGGTCCGCGCCCTCGGCCAGGTCGAGCTCCAGCTCGCGCAGGCTCTCCCGGAGGTTCGCCGGGTCCTGCTGGTAGGTCTTGCGGTCGCCCTGGAGCTGGGACTCCACCGCGTCGCGGAACGGGCCGAACAGCGCGGAGGCGTACTTCACCGTGTAGGCCAGGATGCCGGTGTCGGTCAGGCCCGCCGCGTCCAGCGCCTGGCGGATCGCGCCGATCTGGCCGTCCATCATGCCGCTGGGGCCGACCAGGTGGGCGCCGGCGCGGGCCTGGGCCACGGCCATCTCGCCGTAGATCTCCAGGGTGGCGTCGTTGTCGACCCTGCCCTGCGCGTCGAGCACGCCGCAGTGGCCGTGGTCGGTGAACTCGTCCAGGCAGCAGTCGGACATCAGGACCGTGCCGTCGCCCAGCTCCCGGCGCAGGTCGGCCAGCGCCACGTTGAGGATGCCGTCCGGGTCGACCGCGCCCGAGCCGACCGCGTCGCGGGTCGTGGGCACGCCGAACAGCATGATGCCGCCGACGCCCGCCTGGACGGCCTCCACGGCGGCTTTGCGGAGCGAGTCTCGGGTGTGCTGGAGGACGCCCGGCATGCTCGCGATCTCCCGCGGCTCGGACGCTCCCTCCTTCACGAACATCGGGAGGATCAGCTGGCGCGGGCGCACGGTCGTCTCGGCGACCAGGCGGCGCATCGCGGGAGTCGTGCGCAGCCGGCGGGGGCGGTGGGTGGGGAACACGATCGGCACTCCCTGGAAACGAGGTCGGGGCCACACCCTGGTGGCCCCGACTCGGACTTGCTTCCTACGACCTGCGGAGGCGCTTGGTCTTGCGCGGCGGAGGCAGCGCGCCCTCCGCCCGGAGCCGGGCGGCGTGCTGGGCCAGGGCGTCCACCAGGGCCGGCACGTTCGCGTCCTCCGGCTGGACGTCGACCCGGAGGCCGAACTCCCGCGCGGTCTCGGCGGTCTGCGGACCGATGCAGGCGACCAGGGTGCGCGCGTGCGGCTTGCCCGCGATGCCGACCAGGTTCCGGACGGTGGACGACGAGGTGAAGCACACCGCGTCGAAGCCGCCGGACTTGATCATCTCGCGGGTGTCCGCGGGCGGCGGGGCCGCGCGGACGGTGCGGTAGGCCGTGACGTCGTCGATCTCCCAGCCGCGGTCGCGGAGGCCGGCGGCCAGGGTTTCGGTGGCGATGTCGGCGCGCGGCAGCAGGACCCGGTCGACCGGGTCCAGGATGTCGTCGTACGGCGGGAAGTCGGCCAGCAGGCCCTCGGAGGACTGCTCGCCGCTCGGCACGAGTTCCGGGATGATGCCGAAACCGCGGACCTTCGCGGCGGTCGACTCGCCGACGCAGGCGATCTTCACGCCGGAGAACGCGCGGGCGTCCAGGCCGAACTCGCGGAACTTCTCCCACACCGCGCGGACGGCGTTGGTCGAGGTGAACACCACCCACTGGTAGCGGCCGTCGACCAGGCCCTTCACCGAGCGCTCCATCTGCGCCGGGCTGCGCGGCGGCTCGACCGAGATGGTCGGGACCTCCACCGGGATCGCGCCGTGCGCGTGCAGCCGGTCGCTCATCGCGCCCGCCTGCTCCTTGGTGCGCGGCACGAGGACCCGCCAGCCGTACAGGGCCCGCGACTCCCACCAGGACAGCTTCGTCCGGCCGGCGACCGCGCTGCCGACCGTGACCACCAGCGGACCGCCGAGGTCGCCGGCGTCCGCCGCCAGCGACGCCAGCGTGGTGTCGATCGTGCGCTGGCCGAAGCCCGTGCCGTCGGCGGTCACCGCGACCGGCGTCTGCGGGGCCAGGCCGTTCTCCACCAACGACGACGCCGCCTCGGCCAGGTGGCCGCCGGTGGCGTGCAGCACGAGGGTGCCGGGCGCGGCCGCGAGGCCCGCCCAGTCCTCCACGCCGCGGACGTCCGCCTCGGTGTGCACCGCGCCCAGCGCGACACCGGCGTAGGCGGGCACCGCGGTGCCGGCGGGAACGCCCGGCACCACGTCGAACGCGATCGTGGTCTTGGAGACGCAGTGCGCCTCCTTCACCACGGAGTCGAGTGTGAGCGGGTCGCCCGCCACCAGGCGGACCACCGCGTGGCCGTTCTTGGCCTCGGCCACCAGGTCCTTCGCCACGTCGGCCGGGTCGCCGACGGCGGGGCGGACCTCGACGCCTTCCGGTACGAGAGCGACCACCTCGGAAGGCACGTCCGGGTCCGTCACGACCAGCTCCGCCTTGGCGAGCAGGTCACGAGCCCGGACCGTGAGCAGCCCGGTGTCGCCGGGGCCGGAACCCACGAAGGCGACTCGGCCGGGGGTCTTGCGTGCGCGGGTCATCAGGGCACTCCCCATCAACTACGCCTCGCCGGCGACGCGGGCGCGTGGCCGGAGAGGTCGAGCAACTCGGCGGCCAGCGCGCGGCCGAGTTCCTCTGCTGCGGTCAAGTCACCGGTGGCGGAGGCACGGAGGAGGTCGCCGTCCTCCGTCGCCATGACCCCGCGCAGCGACAGGCGGAGTACTTCCGCGCCGTCGTTGTCGAGGTCTTCCACCACATCGGCCAGTGCGCCGACCGGCGCGCTGCACCCCGCTTCGAGCGCGGCCAGCATGGCGCGCTCGGCGGCGACAGCGGCCCTGCTGGCCGAATCGTCCAGAGTGGACCGGAGGAGGTGCTCGGTGTCGACGTCGTCGACCCGGCACTCCACCGCCAACGCGCCCTGTGCGGGCGCGGGGAGCATCTGGATGGGCTCCAAGGTCTCCGTGATCTCCGCGGTGCGGCCGAGCCTGGCGATGCCGGCGCGGGCGAGCACGACCGCGTCCAGCTCGCCGTCGGTCACCCGGCGGATGCGGCTGTCCACGTTGCCGCGCAACGGGACCACGTCGATGCCGAGGCCGAGCGCGTCGAGCTGCGCGGCGCGCCGCGGCGAACCGGTGCCCACCTTCGCGCCCGCGGGCAGCTCGCCCAGGGTCAGTCCGTCCCGCGCCACGAGCGCGTCACGCGGGTCCTCGCGCGGCGGCACCGCGGCGAGCGACAGCCGCGGGTCGGGCGCGGTGGGCAGGTCCTTGTAGGAGTGGACCGCGATGTCGACCTCGCCGTTCGCGAGCGCGTCGCGCAGGGCCGAGGTGAACACCCCGATCCCGATCTCCGCGATGGGCGCGGACGAGCGGTCGCCGGGTGTGGAGACCGTGACGATCTCCACGACCGCGCCCGCTGCGCGCAGCGCGTCGGCGACGTGACCGGTCTGCGCGAGTGCCAGTGCACTGCCGCGGGTGCCGATCCTCAGGGTGCGGTTCACCGCTTCTCACCTTTGGGTTGCGTCGAGTGGGGTGTGCTGACGGCGGAGGGCGCCTGCGGGTCGAGCCCGAAGAGCTCGCGCAGCGCCTCGGCGTAACCGGCCCCACCCGGCGCCGCGGCCAGCTCCTTCACCCGCACGGTCGGGGTGTGCAGGAGCTTGTCGACGACCCGGCGGACGGTCTTCGCCAGTTCGCCGCGCACCGCCGGGTCGAGTTCGGGCAGCCGCGAGTCCAGTCGCAGCAGTTCCGAGTCGACCACCTCGGCGGCGCGTTTGCGCAGCGCGGTCACGGTGGGCGTGACGCCTGCCGAACGCTGCCCGGCCAGGTAGGCGCGGACCTCCTCGGCGACGATCTCCGCCGCACGCAGCGCGTCCTGCCCGGTCGGGGCGGCGGACAGCCTGCGTTGCAGGGTCTCCAGGTCGACCACGCGCACGCCGGTCAGCAGCGCCGCGGCGGGGTCGACGTCCTTGGGCAGGCCGAGGTCGCACACGACCAGCGGGCGTTCGTCGCGGTCGCCGATGTGCTCGGCGCCCACCACGGTGCCCATCGAGCCGGTGCACGCGAAGAGCACGTCGGCCAGGTCGACCTCGGCGGCCAGGTCCTCCAGGCCGGTCGAGCGCGCGTCGACGCCCTCGGCGCGCAGCGCGGACGCCAGCCGCTCGCCGTTGGCGGCGGTCCGGTTCGCGATCACGACCCGGCCCACGCCCGCCCGGCGCAGGTGCGCGGCGGCCAGCCCGCCCATGCCGCCCGCGCCCACCACGAGCGCGCTGCGGCCGGTCAGCCCGCCCAGCGCGGCGGCGGCGTCGGACAGCGCCTCGGACACCACGGACGCGCCGGCGTGGTCGATGTCGGTCTCGCTGTGCACCCGCTTGCCGACCCGCAGCGCGTGCTGGACCAGCTCGTGCAGCGTGCGGCCGACCACACCGGCCTCGTCGGCGGCGTTGTACGAGGTGCGCAGCTGGCCGAGGATCTGGGCTTCGCCCACGACCATCGAGTCCAGGCCGCCCGCGACGGAGAACAGGTGCTCGACCGCGGCGGCCGAGTAGTGCACGTAGAGGTGTTCGAAGAGGTCACCGGGCTCGGCGGCCGCCTGGCGGGCGAGCACGTCGACAACCTCGTTCATGCCGCCGTGGAACGAGTCCACGACCGCGTAGACCTCGACCCGGTTGCACGTGGAGAGCAGCACGGCCTCGGACACGCTGGGCGCGGCGAGCAGCTGCGCCAGGACCTTGTCGCGCTCGGCGTCGGTCACCGCGACGCGTTCGAGCACGGGTACGGGGGTGGTGCGATGGGACAGCCCGACGACGAGCACACTCATGCCACAACCGCCGTTCGACTCGCTACCCGCACGATCACGGGCGAATCACCACCCCGTCCACACCGACGCCGTTGACCAGTTCGCCGGCGGCCTCGTCAGCCCGTCGCGCGACGTGGAACGACAGGATCTGCATCTCGACCGCCAGGTCGACCTTGCGCACCTCGACGTTGTCCGGGACCTGGAGAACAACGGGTGCGAAGTTCAGGATGCACTGGACTCCGGCGGATACCAAACGGTCGCAGACCGCCTGAGCGGCCTGGGGAGGCGTCGCGATGACGCCGATGGAGACCTCGCGCTCGGCGCAGACCGTGGTGATGTCATCGATGTGGTCGACGGGGATACCCCCTACCGGCACACCAGTGAGGTCGTCGTCGATGTCGAACAGCGCGGCCACCGGGAAGCCCCGGCTCGGGAAGCCGCCGTAGTTCGCGAGCGCGTGACCAAGATTACCGATGCCGACGACCGCGACCGAGTGCTTCCGGGTCAGTCCGAGGATCCGCTCGATGTGGCTCACGAGCACCTCGACGTCGTAGCCGACGCCCCGCGTGCCGTACGAGCCGATGTAGGAGAGGTCCTTGCGGAGCTTGGCCGAGTTGACCCCGGCGGCGCCCGCCAACTCCTCGCTGGAGATCGTGGTCACCTGCTGGTCGACCATGCCGGAGAGCACGCGGAGGTACACGGCGAGGCGCGCGACCGCGGCCTCGGGTATCGACCTGGCCCTCTCGCGGACGTCGGCGGGCGCCTCCGGGGTGGTCACGACCTCGTCACCCTCGCCCCGCCGACCCGCCACGCTGGTACTCCTCGAAGTCCGCCGCACTGGACCCGCCGGGCACCGTCACCAGCGGAGTGATGACACCACCGTACCGCTTGTGAACGCTTGCACAAAGTTGACGAACGCACCCCGACCCCCCGGTGAGCGCGGCGGCGCACCCCCAGGAACACCGCCCGCACCAGGACAAGTGCGCCCGCCGGCGGCGTGGATACCGGAAGCCGGCCACCTTCAGGTGAATCGGATCCCCGCCGGCGTCCGCGCCCGGACGCAGCAGTGCGGTGGGACGCGCCCCCTGGGCGGGTCCCACCGCACTGCCGGCCCGATCAGCCGGTCGCCGCGATCAGCTCGCGGGCGGGGTGAGCACCGTGTCGATCACGAACACGGTCGCGTTCTTGGTCGGGACGTTGCCGCACAGCACCTTGGCGCCGTTGACGGTCATCGAGTCGCCCGAGCCCGCGATGGTGAGGTCCTGACCCGTCAGGGCCTTGACCGTCTTGGCCGACTCCAGACCGGCGGCGTCGTAGCGCTTGCCGACCACGTGGTACTGGAGGATCTTGCCGAGCGTCGTCGGGTCGGCGGCCAGCTCGGCGAACTTGGCGTCGCCCAGCGCGGCGAAGGCCGGGTCGGCCGGCGCGAAGACCGTGATGGCCTCCTGCGAGTTCAGCGTGTCGACCAGGTTGGCCGCCTTGACCGCCGCGACCAGCTTCGTCAGCAGCGGGTTGTTGCTCGCCGCGGTGGCGACCGGGTCGGTCACCATGCCCTGGAGCGAGCCCTTGTTCGTCGGGTCCTGCGGCACGCTGGCGCAGCCCGCGCCGAACACGTCGGTCGTCTTCGTCACGCCGTCAGCCGACGCGGACGCCGACGCCGAGGTCATCGCGGCGGCGGACGTGGTGGTCGGCGCCGCGGCGGTGGAGCTGGTGGACGCGGTGTCGCTGGAGCTACAGGCGGACAGGGCGAGGGCTGCGGCGGTGAAGGCGACTGCGATGGCGAGCTTGGTATTCCGCACTGCGGATCACTCCTTGTTTAACCGGCTTCGGTAGTCATTAAGACGTTCGACACGAACGCCCGTCCGGTTCACCGAAATCACTCGACCGTGAAGAAAATCGAGTGCCACCCCGTCGCGCCGTCCGGAATCGGGGCCACCCGGTCCTGCGGTTGCGTGAACCCGCTCTGGTCGGTGGCGCGCGCCTCGACCGTGTGACCACCGGTCGGTAGGTCCAGCTCCGCCTTCCACATCCGCCACGTGCTCCGGTTCACCTCGGTGGTCAGGTCGGCGGCGCGCCACGGACCGCCGTCCACCCGCACCTCGACCTTCGCCACCCCGGTCGGCTGCGCCCACGCCACGCCGGACACCACGACCTTCGGGCCCTTGGTGGTGGCCAGCCCCTTCGGGAAGTCGATGCGGGACATGGTCTTGATGGGACCCTTCTGGCCCCAACCCCGCTGCAACCAGTACCCCTGCTTCGCGGCGAACGTGGTGACCTCCAGGTCGACCACCCACTTGGTCGCCGAGACGTAGCCGTACAACCCGGGCACCACCAGCCGCGCCGGGAACCCGTGCTCCACCGGCAGCGGCTCGCCGTTCATGGCCAGCGCGATCATCGCGCCGCGCTCGGCCTCCATGACCACGTCCACCGGGCTGCCCGCGGTCCAGCCGTCGACGCTGGTCGAGTACAGCTGGTCGGCGCCCTGCTTGACGCCCGCCTCCATCAGCACGTCGCGCAGCGGCACGCCGACGAAGTTCGCCGTCGACACGTACGGGCCGCCGACCTCGTTGGACACGCACGTCATGGTGATCGTGCGCTCGACCAGGTCGCGCTGACGAAGGTCGGCGTAGCGCAGGTTCAGCTCGCGGTCGACCAGGCCGTGCACCCGCAGCACCCAGTCCTCCGCGGTCACCCGCGGCACGCTCAGCGCGGTGTCGACCCGGTAGAAGTCCTTGTTGGGCGTGATGAACGACGGTGTCCCGTCGGCGCTGAAGTCGGCCATCGCGGGCAGCGCGGGCGCCTTGGTCGCGGGGGTGAGCGTGCCGATCGCGGCGCGCGACTTCTCCACGTCGACCCTGGTGCCGAGGAACTGCCCGCCGACACCGGCCAGCACGGACGCGCCGGCCACGATCAGGAAGTTGCGCCTGCCCTCGCCGGAGAGCGGCTCGTGCGCGGTCGCGGCGGCGTGCAGCCACCGGAACACCACGACGCCGACGACCAGGCTCGCCACCGGCGCGAGCACGCCGAGCGTGCCGACGTCCGGCCGGTAGAGCACCGCGCCGATGCCCACCAGGCCGAGCCCGAGGGCGAACACCGTCCCGGGCAGCGGGCTGCGCCTGCTCAGCAACCCGGCGATCACGGCCAGCGCGGCGATGGTGACGGCCATGCCGGAGAGCAGCACCAGCTTGTCGTAGGTGCCGAACGTGCGGACCGCGAAGTCCTTGAGCTGGATGGGCGTGAAGTCGATCGCGGTGTTGCCCACCGCCAGGTACGGCGAGGCGCTGGGTCCGACCAGGCCCGCCACCAGATGTCCCGCCGCGAGCGCGGCCGCGACGCCGAGTAGTCCGATCAGGGCAGCGGTCCGTCGCTTCATATCCCTAGATTCGACACCCACGCCCATCCGGTTCGCGTGTCGGACGCGCACTCCGTAGTCATTCGAGTGCTTTTCGCAACCTGGTCTCCTCGACCGACCAGTACCCGTGCTCCTCGCCGTCGACCAGGATCACCGGCACCCGGTCGCCGTACTCGGCGCGCAGTTCGCGGTCGGAGTCGACGTCCACGGTCGACCAGGGCACGCCCAGCTCGCCGCAGACGCGCTCCAGATCGGCCTTCGCCTGCTCGCAGGCGTGGCAGTCGACTCGGGTGACGAGGGTGACGTGGTGGCTCACGCCGCCATCATCGCGCTCAGGACCGCGGCAGCCGCAGCCGGGAGCGGGCGAGCTTGCCGGTCGGCGAGTGCGGCAGCGCGTCGGTGAACTCGACGGCGGCCGGCACCTTGAACCTGGCGAGCCTGGCCGCGCAGTGCTCGCGCACCTCGTCCTCGGTCAGCTCCGCGCCGGCGCGCAGCACGAGCACCGCCTTGACGCTCTCGCCGGTGCGCCCGTCCGGCACGCCGACCGCCGCCGCCTCCTCGACCTGCGGCAGCTCGGCCAGCACCTGCTCGACCTCGTGCGGGTACACGTTGAAGCCGTTGACGATGATCAGGTCGCCCGCCCGGTCGACCAGGTGCAGGTCGCCGTCGGCGTCGAGGTAGCCGACGTCGCCGGTGCGGAACCAGCCGTCCGGGTTCGGGCCGTGCGCGCCGTCGGGCCAGTAGCCGGAGAAGAGGTTGTCGCCGCGGGCCGCGACCAGCCCGGTGCCCGGCTCGTCCTCGGGGTCGAGCGGCCGGCCGTCGCTGTCCACCAGCGCGATCTCCACGCCGGGCAGCGCGCGGCCCACCGAGCCGGGCTTGGCGACGCCGCCCGCGAGCGTGGACGTCAGCACGGGACCGGTCTCGGTGAGCCCGTAGCCCTCGTACACCGGGAGGCCGACCACGGCGCGCAGCGCGTCGAGCACGCCGGCGGGCAGCGGCGCGGCGCCGGAGGTGAACAAGCGCACCGTTGCGAGGTCGTCACGCAATCTGTCGGCCGGTTGCGCCAGGATCGTCTGGTACATCGGAGGCACGCCGACGAGCGTGGTCACGCGGTGCTCCCTGATCGCGGTCAGGGCGGCGTCCGCGTCGAACCGCTCCAGCAGCACGCCCGTCGCGCCGGCGCCCGCCACCTGCAACAACCCCGGACCGAGGCCGTACACGTGGAACAGCGGCAACGCGAGCAGCACCCGGTCGCCCGCCGTCACCGGCGCCGGGCGCAGCGCCGCGCACTGCGCGACGTTGGCCAGCAGCGCGCGGTGGGACAGCATGACGCCGCGCGGCACGCCCGAGGTGCCGGAGGTGTAGCCGAGCACCGCGACGTCCTCGCCGCCCCGCACGTCCGCGAACGGCTCGCCGGGCGCGAGGTCGGGCACGGGCAGCACCTCGACGTCGGCGGGTCCCCCGGTGTCGGCCCCCTCGGCGACCAGGAACCGCGCGCCGCTGTCCGCGAGCACCCGCTCCAGCTCGCGCGCGGGCTGACCCGGACCGGTCGGCACGACCACGCCGCCCGCGCGCAGCACGCCGAACACCGCGACGCAGTAGGGGATGCCGGTGGGCAGCCTGATCGCCACCCGGTCACCCGGCTCCAGACCCGCCCGGCGCAGCCTCCCGGCCTCGCCGTCGACCGCCGCGTCGAGCCGCTCCCAGGTGAGGCTGTTCGCAGTCGTGACATCCACCAGTGCGACGTGCTTGGGTCCACGGTGCGCGGACACGCGGACCAGGTCGGCGACGTTGCGTGCGGGATCGGTCAAGGTGACCTCCTGGTGAACACATCGGACGTCGGGGCAGTCTTTCACGGTGATGCCGCGTCACGCACCGCTGTCGGACCCGTCGCAGTCCCGAGACCACCAGCCGTTACCTACTAGGGAGTAACAACACGTATGCTGCCGGCACGGCGACGCTGTGGAGGTGCCGCGAGCCGATGACCGCCAGGGCACGCTCGAACACCGTCCGAACCAACCGGACGCTCCGCTCGATGTGGAGCACTGGAGGGCAGTCCAGCACGATCGAGGACGTGGAACCCGACGCGGCGGAAGAGCCGTGGAACCTCGTCCGTGCCGCCCAGGGGGGCGACACGGACGCGTTCGGCGCGCTGTACGACCGGTACGTCGACGTCGTCTACCGCTACGTCCTCTTCCGGGTGGGTGACCGCACCCTGGCGGAGGACGTCACCAGCGAGACGTTCCTGCGCGCGCTGCGCAGCATCGGGTCGATCAGCTACCAGGGCCGCGACGTGGGTGCGTGGTTCGTCACGATCGCCCGCAACATCGTCTTCGACCACGTGAAGTCCAGCCGCTACCGGCTGGAGGTCACCACGGCGGAACTGGCGGACAACCGCGAGGTCGCGGACGGCCCTGAGCAGGAGGTTCTCACCGACGCGACGAACGCCGAGCTCCTCCGGTGTGTCGCCCAGCTCGGTGACGACCAGCGAGAATGCATCACGCTGCGTTTCATCCAGGGCTTGTCCGTCGCCGAGACGGCCGCGAGGATGGGTCGCAACGAAGGCGCCATCAAGGCCCTGCAACACCGCGCGGTGCGCCGACTCGCCCAGCTGCTGCCCTCGTGGCTGCGGTGAAACGCGGTCGCGTAACCCCGGTGCGGTCCGGTTCGTTGTCCGGTGCAGGGTTCTCCCGGCGAACGGTTGCGGAATGGTGGGCAGAGGTATCACGCCGCTAGGGCGTCACAGAGAGCGCGAGCACTTCGCCCGCGCCGTCGACGCGCAGCCGGACGAGACCGGTCCGGACTCACCGTTCGCCGACGAGCTGGCGGTCGTCGCCCTGCTACGGGAGTCCGCAGTCACGAGCGGACCGGACGAGGCCGCGAAGGCCCGGATGCGGGCCCGGATCCTGGCCGCCGCGCCGGAGGTCACCACCAGGCTCGAGGTCGTCGGGAAACCACGCCAGGCCAGACCCGGCTCCGGCGCGCGCGGCCGACTGGTGATCGCGCTCGCCGCGGCCCTGCTGATGGTGTTCTCGCTGGCCGGCATGAGCCTGCTGCTCAGCCGCGACGCGCTGCCGGGCGACCCGCTGTACGGCGTGAAGAGGACCGCCGAGTCGGCCACGCTCGGCCTGACGTTCGACGAGCAGTCCAAGGGTTTCAAGCGGATGGAGTTCGCCTCCGCGCGGGTCTCCGAGATCGGCACGCTCGTCGACCGCTACCGCGACTCCGGCGGCGGCCCGCTCGGCAGCTACCTGACCGCGTTGACCGACTTCGACACCGACGCCTCGGCCGGGTCGAGGGTGCTCTCCTCCTACGGCGTCGCCTCCGACCAGCGCACGCTCGCGGCGCTCCAGGACTGGGCCACCGCGCACACCGCGCGGCTGTCGGACCTGCGCGGCGGGTTGCCGCCCGAAGCCGCCGCCCGGGCCCGCGCGTCGCTCGAACTGCTCGACCGGATCGGCCGCCGCGCCGCGGACCTGCGCGCGCGGGCCAACTGCTCGACCGTCACCGACGGCACCGCCGACGACATCGGCCCGGTGCCCGCCACCGGCGACTGCGTGCCGGTGTACACCGCGCCCTCGGCCTCGGTGCCGACCGACGCGCCGTCGTCGGTGCTGGTCAGCGCGCCGCCGGCGCAGGTCCCGGCGACCACCGCGCCCGGCGCCGTGCCGACGGCCGCACCGCAGACCACCCGTCCGGGCGTGCCCACGACCGCGGCGCCGGTGCCCTCGCTGCCGTTGCCGCTGCCGCCGGTCACCGTCGTGCCGACGCAAACCCCGGGGCTCACGCTGCCGTTGCCGCTGCCCCTCCCGCTGCCGTTGCCCGGCCTGGTGGGCTGATCGCTACCCTTGTCCCCACAGGACACCCCTGGGAGGCGCGGACGTGGTGAGGCGTGTGGTGGAGAGCACGGCCGAACGGGAGAGGCTCGCCGAGCTGGCCGGTGAGGCCTCGGCCGAGGCCGCGATCGCGCACGCCCCGGTCCTCGACCCCTCGTCCGGCGCGACGACCGACCTGACCGCCGCCGCGTTCTTCGACGTGGACAACACGATGATGATGGGCGCGTCGATCTTCCACTTCGCCCGCGGCCTGGCCGCGCGCAAGTACTTCAAGAACTCCGACCTGGTCGGGTTCGCCTGGCAGCAGCTGAAGTTCCGGGTCGGCGGCCGCGAGGACCCGCAGAGCGTGAAGGCGTCCCGCGAGCAGGCCCTGTCGTTCGTGGCCGGCCGCTCGGTCGCGGAGCTGGTGTCGCTCGGCGAGGAGATCTTCGACGAGCTGATGGCGGACAAGATCTGGACCGGCACCCAGGCGTTGGCCCAGATGCACCTCGACGCGGGCCAGCGGGTGTGGCTGGTCACCGCGACGCCGGTGGAGCTGGCCCAGATCATCGCCCGCAGGCTGGGCCTGACCGGCGCCCTGGGCACCGTCTCGGAGTCCTCGGACGGCATCTACACCGGCCGCCTGGTGGGCGACCTGCTGCACGGCCGGGCCAAGGCGCACGCGGTCCGCGCGCTGGCCGCCAAGGAGGGCCTGAACCTGCGCCGGTGCACGGCCTACTCGGACTCGGTGAACGACGTGCCGATGCTGTCCGTGGTGGGCACGGCGGTGGCCGTCAACCCGGACTCCGGCCTGCGCGAGGTGGCCCGCAAGCGCTCCTGGGAGATCCGCGACTTCCGCACGGGCCGCAAGGCGGCCAAGATCGGCGTCCCGTCGGTGCTGGGCGCGGGAGCCCTGGCCGCGGCCGTGGCGGCCGGCCTGGCCTACCGCAGGCGCAACCCCTGAACCCTCAGCCCAGGAACACGTTGCGGCGCTGGGTGAGCAGCCGGTAGAGGGTCTGCTGGACGGTTTCCCGGACCTGGTCGGTCAGGTTGAACACCAGCATCGGGTCGTCCGCGGCGTGCTCGCCGTGCACGTCGGTCGGGATCGGCTCGCCGAACTCGATGTACCACTTCGACGGCAGCGGCACGGCGCCCAGCGGGCCGAGCAGCGGGAAGAACGGCGTCACCGGGAAGTAGGGGAACCCGAACAGCCTGGCCAGCGGCTTCAGGTCGCCGATCTTCGGGTAGATCTCCTCCGCGCCCACGATCGAGCAGGGGATGATCGGCACACCGGTGTTCAACGCCGCCGACACGAACCCGCCGCGGCCGAAGCGCTGGAGCTTGTAGCGGTCCTTGAACGGCTTGCCGATGCCCTTGAAGCCCTCCGGCCACACGCCCACCAGCTCACCGCCGCGCAGCAGCCGCTCGGCGTCCGGGTTGCACGCCAGCGTCTGACCGCTCTTGCGGGCCAGCGCGCCCAGCACGGGCGTCTTGAACACCAGGTCCGCCCCGAGCATCCGCAGGTGCCGGTCGACCTCGGCGCGCACCGCGTACGCGGTCATGGTCGCGTCCAGCGGCAGCGTGCCGGAGTGGTTGGCCACGATCAGCGCGCCGCCCTCGACGGGCAGGTTGTGCACGCCGAACACCTCGACCCGGAACCACTTCTCGTACAGCGGCCGCAGCGGCGGCATCAGCAGGGTGTCGGTGAGGTCGGGGTCGAAGCCGAACTCGTCCACCTCGTACTCGCCGCGCAGCCGCCGCCTGGCGAACGCGAACAGGTCGGTCAGCCGGCGTTCCCACTCGGTCGGTCCGGCCGCCGGGGGCTCGACCGCGGCCAACCTCGGCGGCTCGGGCTCGCGGTCGCCGTGCAACGGGATCACTCGGGCCTCGGGCACCGTGCTACCTCCTCAGCCGGGCGGCGAGGTCCAGGACGCGGCCCTCGACCGAGTCCACCACCCCGGGGTCGATCATCGGACGCAGCGCCCGGCCGCTCACGTAGTCGTCGAACGCCTGCTGCGTGGTCCACCGGGGCGCGAAGCCGAACTCCTGCTTGAGCAGCGTGGTGTCGACCACCCGACCCCAGTTGAGGAACCGCATCTGGTCGGGCGAGAAGTCCACCAGGCGCGCGCTGCGGAACAGCCGGCCGGTCGCGGGCACCGCCACGCTCGGCACCCGCAGGTTGACCCGCCCGGCCCGGCGGATGGCCTGGGACAGCATCAGCACCCCGTCGCCGCCCGCGTTGAACACGCCGGGCAGGTCGTGCAGCGCGGCCCGTTCGAGCACCGCCAGCGCGTCCTCGGAGTGCAGCAGCTGCACGCGGGCGTCGTAGCCCAGCACCGTCGGCACGACCGGCAGGGCGAAGTACCGGGTGAGCACCGTGTCGATGCGCGGCCCGATGAAGTTGGTGAACCGCAGCGTGCTGACCAGCACGTCGGGTCGACGGCGGGCGAACGCCCGGACGTAGCCCTCGACCTCCACCGCGTCCTTGGCGTAGCCGCTGGAGGGCAGGTCCTTCGGGCCCATCTCCTCGGTGAACACGGCCGGGTCGCGCGAGGACGAGCCGTAGACCGCGCTGGTCGACTTCACCACCAGCTTGCGCACGTGCGGCGACTTCTGGCACGCGGCCAGCAGCTGCATCGTGCCGATGACGTTCATCTCCTTCATCGCCGTGCGACCGGTCGGGCCGGGCGGGTTCGCCGTGACCGACGCGTGGACGACCGTGTCGACCCGCGCGGTGGCGATGACCTTGGCGATGAGGGGGTTGCGGATGTCGGCGCGCACGAACTCGGCGCGGCCCATGCGGCGGAGCACGTCGCGCGCGGGCGGTTCGGTGTCCACCGCGAGGACGCGGCCGACGTCCGGGTTCGCGGCGAAGCGCGCGGCGAGGTGACCGCCGAGGAAGCGGCTGCAACCGGTGACGAGAACGACCTTGGGCGCCATGCGACTCCAGGTGGGGTGCTGCGACAGGCCTGATGGTAGTCGCGGTGACCGGCTACCCGGTCCACCGCGTCCCACTCCTGCCGCAGGTCACCCGCACGACAACGCCGCCGGACCCCCGCTGGGAGACCGGCGGCGCCGTGCGGAACCCGCAGGGGTTACTTGCCGCGCTTCCTGCGCTGCACGCGAGTCTTGCGGAGAAGCTTGCGGTGCTTCTTCTTCGACATGCGCTTGCGGCGCTTCTTGATGACCGAGCCCATGCGGGTTCCTTCACTACTAGACGTCGGTGGTCTCCATGCGCCGGTTGGAGACACCCGTCAAGAGGGCGCGCCGACACCAGGCACGAACTGGCCTACCACTTTACCCGGCGGTCGGCGGGGCACCTCACCCGGCGTCGAAGTAGGCGTTCCGCAGGTACTCGTGGACCGCCTTCTCGGGCACCCGGAACGACTTGCCGACCCGTACCGCGGTCAGCTCGCCGCCGTGCACCAACCGGTACACCGTCATCTTCGAGACGCGCATCACGAGCGCGACCTCCGCGACCGTCAGGAACTTGACCCCGACGATCGGTTTCTCCTCCGCAGCCATCGTCTTCACCGCGTCCTTCGACACGCGTCGTGCCGTCGGCTTCCCCACCGACGGTTCGACACGCACGTGCTGTCCTGAGAGTAACGGGACAGGTGGGACTGGTGCGACGGCCAATGGCGGTATCAATCCGCTCGGTGGGCCTGTCCGAGCTCGACCGAACGGTCCCGGGCGGCCTCGATGGCGGCCAGCAGCGCGGCCCGCACCCCGTGCCGCTCCAGCTCGCGGATGGCCATGATGGTCGTGCCGGCGGGGCTCGTGACGGCCTCGCGGAGGATCACCGGGTGCTCCGTGCCCTGCGCCAGCATGGTCGCCGCGCCGACCGCGCTCTGGATGATCAGGTCGGAGGCGAGGTCGCGCGGGATGCCGAGCAGGATCCCGGCGTCGATCATCGCCTCGACCAGGAAGAAGAAGTAGGCCGGGCCGGAGCCGGAGAGCGCGGTGACGGCGTCCTGCTGGCTCTCCGGGACGCGGGCCACCTTGCCGACGGTGGACAGCAGTTCCTCGACCAGGTTCAGGTGCGCGTCGGTGGCGTTGCGCCCTGCGGAGATGGCGCTCATGGCCTCGCCGACGAGCATGGGGGTGTTGGGCATGACCCGGACGACGGGCGTGCCGGCGGCCAGCCTGGCCTCGAACAGGGCGGTCGGCAGGCCGGCGCAGAGCGAGACGACGAGCTTGTCGGCGGTGACGTGGGGCGCGAGCTGCGCCAACAACGGCTCGATGTCCTGGGGCTTGACGGCCACCACGAGCACGTCGGCCCGCCGAGCCGCGTCCACGACGTCGACCCCTTCCACCCCGTAGGCGTCGGCCAACACCTTGGACCGCTCGGGGTGCTTCTCGGTGAAGAGCAACTCCCCCGCCGCCCGCCCGCCCTGCAACAACCCGGAGAGCAGCGCCTCTCCGATCTTCCCGGCCCCGAGCACGGCAATCGTCGTCATGCGCCAAGCCTGCCACGCCCCCGTTCGGCCCAACGCACGCATTACCCGGGGCCGAGGAGGTGGAATGGGGCAGCGCCGATCCGGGCCCCTGGGGGGGCGACGGCGGGAGGCGAGGTGCGGGAGGCGACGGAGGGGGCCGCAGGGGGGAGACGACCCTGGGGTTTCGCCCGGGTGCAGCCACCGAATCGAGCAACCCGCCGAGACGCACCACGCACGGCTCGCCGCGCAGGCACCGACTCGCGCAAACCGAACGAAAACCAGCCACGGTGGCCCTAAAGTGCCACGTCAGAAAGTGTCTTCCCCGCACACGCGGGGGTGGTCCGCACGTTCACACCCACGAGGTCGTGACCGGGGTCGTCTTCCCCGCACACGCGGGGGTGGTCCGGTCACCTTCACGAACGGCTTGGCCCCGTTCGGGTCTTCCCCGCACACGCGGGGGTGGTCCCGGCCCCGACCGGTGACGCGGACGCGCCGCTGCGTCTTCCCCGCACACGCGGGGGTGGTCCCTGGAACGTCCCGGTCACCGTGATCAGGTCGACGTCTTCCCCGCACACGCGGGGGTGGTCCGCTCACGGTGTCCGGCTCGGGCCAGCAGCGCGGGTCTTCCCCGCACACGCGGGGGTGGTCCGGCCCAGAACCCGTCCGGGTCGTCGGCGCGTTCGTCTTCCCCGCACACGCGGGGGTGGTCCCGAACCCCGTCCCGTGCGGGACGGCACTGATCCGTCTTCCCCGCACACGCGGGGGTGGTCCGTCGATCTCCGGCCATGCGGTGATGACGGCCGGGTCTTCCCCGCACACGCGGGGGTGGTCCGCTGGCGTCCCACCGGGCACAGGACACCTACATCGTCTTCCCCGCACACGCGGGGGTGGTCCCAACCCCGAGGGGGCGGGCTGGGCGAAGTTCGGGGCTTCCCCGCACGCGCGGGGGGCCAGCCGGTCGCCCACGTACGCCGCGACATGGCCGTCTTCCCCGTGCAAGCGGGGGTGTCCCCGGTCGGCGTGGCTTGGGTCGTTGGATTGTGGGATTGTTGGACGATTCTACCTGTGAATACTGCGCGCGTAGGATTGTTGAGTGATTGGATCGTTCAACAATCCTACGAACTGCTCATGCCACCGGGGTCAGGGCCAGTTGGCGGGCCTGGCAGATCAGGGTGCCGGTGGAGTCGATGACCACGGCGTCCTCGTCGAACCACTGGCCGTGGACGGCTCGGGCGGAGAAGCGGGTGCGGAGCCAGCCCGGGGCCGGGGCGGCTCGGAGGAGGGCGGTCAGCTGGACCGTCGGGGACCAGCCGAAGCGGCCCAGGTTGAAGGTGACGGGCATGGAGATGTCGCCCGTCATCAGCGCGAAGTACGGGTCCGGGCGCTCCGCCAGTGGTTTCACCCACAGGTCCAGGACCAACGGGTCCGTGGTGCGGCCCGTCAGGAAACCCGCCGTGTGCGGCGACAACCTCACCTCGCACACCGCGCCCAGCTTGTACACCCCGGCAGGCCCCAGCGTGGCCAGGTCGATGGCGTCCGCCGGCGGCACGGCCGGCAGATCGGGCAGGTCCGCGTACGACACCCCGCCGGACGGCAGCCGACCGACCGTCACCGCCACCTCGACGCACGACCGCCCCCGCTGCTCGATCGACGCGTTCACCACCGTCGCCGTCCGACCGACCTTGCGCACCTCGGTCCGCACCAGCACGGGCCCGACCTCCGGCGCCCGCAGGAACTGCGCCGACACCGCCAACGGGTCGAGCTCGGCGATCCCGGACGCGGCGCACGCCGAGGCGACGGCGGCGCGGGCGGCCAGCGCCAGCAGGAAACCACCGTGCGGCTTGGGACCGATGGTCCACTCCGGCGGCAGGGTGGCGGTGTAGGTGCCGTCACCCAACGGGCGGACCGCACTGGCAAGCGAGAACGACACTGAGCTCCCTAAAACCGGCCGACGAGCGCAGCCGCCACGAACGCGGGGCGTTCGACCAGCGTGCGCACCAGGTACCCGTACCACTCGGCGCCGTACGGCAGGCGCACCCGAACCGAGTGCCCCTCGGCCACGAGCCGAAGCCGCCCCGTCGCGCGCACCCCGTGGCGCGCCAGGAACTCGAACGAACCGGGCGCGCGCCCGTACCACTGCGCGCGCTCGGCGACGATCTCGGTCAACCGCGGGTCGTCGGTGGCGAACACCGGCCGACCCGACCCGGCCAGCAGCGCGTTCGCGCAGCGCACGTAGCTCAGGTCCACCTCGTGCGGGTCGACGAACGCCACCGAGGCGGGCTCGGCGCCGCGGTCGCCGGACAGCCGGACGCGCGTGCCGGACAACGCCGCGCACCGCGCCCGCGCGGCGCGCGAGGAGGCGTACAGCCCGATCCCGGTCGACGGCCAGTGCCGGCGCACCTCCGCGAGCACCCGCAGCGCGAGGTCGCCGGTGGTGTGGTCGCCGGAGTCGATCGTCACCGCGGTGCCGCACTGGTCGGCGGCGGCGCACACGCGGGACACGCTGTCCACCACGACCCGCTCGGCCAGCGCCGACCCGAGCGCGGGCAGCGTCACGGCCACCTCGACGTCCGCGCCCAACCCGTGCAGGTGCAGCGAGTCCAGCAGCGCCAGGTGCTCCCGGACGGTCCGCTCGACGGCGGCGCGCGAGGCGCCCGGCTCGCCGAGGAGTTCGACCACGACCCGGAATCCGTCCTCGACCAGGTCGCCCGCCGCGTCCACGGCGTCGGACGTGGTGGGACCGGCGGTCAGCCGACGTGCCGCGGCGGCACCGAGCCGGGATCCGGCGATCGCACGGCGCACCGCGTCGCTGCCCGCGGCGGCGAGGAGCGACGAGCGCAGCGGAGTCACGATCAAGACCCTAAACCAGGGCCGACCGGGTCACACCAGGTGCGCCCGCGCGAACCGCAACGACTCGGCGAGCAGTTCGCGCCGTTCGGGAGCCGTCTTCGCGCGCCGGGTGTTGACCTCCAGCACGACCTGACCGGCGAAACCGGACGGGCGAAGGGCGCGGCACAGTTCGGCGCACGGCTGGTTGCCCCGTCCGGGCACGAGGTGCTCGTCCTTCGGCAACCCGCTGCCGTCGGCCAGGTGGACGTGGGTCAGCGCCGGTCCCATGCGCTTGAACAGCTCCATCGCGTCCATCGACGCGGCCGAGGCGTGCGACAGGTCGAGCGTGTAGTTGCGGTGGCCGACGTCGGTCGGGTCGATGGACGGCCGGAACGCGGTCACCTGGACCGACCGGCCGCGGCCGAGTTCGCGGCGGACCGGGAACATGTTCTCGACCGCGATCCGCACCCCGCTCTCGTCCTCGAGCCCGGCGACGAGGTCGGCGAACCCCTCGGCGTACCGGCGCTGCCACAGGAACGGCGGGTGCAGCACGACGGTCCGCGCGCCCAGGTCGGACGCGGCGCGCACGCTGCGGCGCAACCGCTCGGCCGGGTCCGGCGACCAGACCCGCTGGCTGATCAGCAGGCACGGCGCGTGCACCGCGAGCACCGGCACGCCGCTGCCGCGCGACAGGCGTTGCAGCGCGCGGACGTCCTGGCTGATCGGGTCGGCCCACACCATGACCTCGACGCCGTCGTAGCCGAGGTCGGCGGCGGCCTCGAACCCCGCGCCCGCCGGCTGCGGCCAGACGGCGGCGGTGGACAGGCCTACCGGGATCAAGACTTCACCAGCAGCATCGCCGCTGGTGACACGGTGACGATCAGGCCGACCAGCACGGCGAGCACGGTGGTCTGGAGGTCGTCGGCGCGGCGGATCTTGCGGACCACGAGCACCAGTCCGACGGTCACCGCGAGCGCCACGACGAGCGCGGCGGGCGCGAGGGTGCGCCACAGGAAGCTGAAGCCGAGCCACAGCGCGGCGCCGCCGACGACGCCGATGGCCAGCTGGCCGATCATGACCAGCCACTCCTTGCCGGGCGAGCGGCGGACGGGCTCGTCGTCGAGTTCGACGTCCTCGTCCACGTCGGCCAGACCGGCCGGGCCCTCGTCGGCGAACTCGCGGCGCGGCAGCTCGTAGTCGTCGTCCCGGTCCGCCTCCTCGTCGTCCAGGTCGACGTAGGGGTGGAACTGGGTGCTCTCGCCCGCGGGCGCGCCGCCTCCGGGCTCGTCGTCGTCGCCGAACCAGTCCTCGGGCGCCTGGCCGGGCAGCGGGTCGGGCAGCCGCGGCGGCGCGGGCGGCACGATCAGCACCGACTCGGTCGGCAGGGACTCCAGCGGGACGTTGGGCTTGAGCTTGTCCTCGATGCGCGGCAGCACCTCGGTGACCGGCTCGCGCACCGGTGGCGGAGGAGGCGGCGGCGGGCGCAGGTTCGCGCGGGTCGGCTCGGCCGGTTTGGGCAGGTTCGGCCGGGACTGCTCGCCGAGGAACTCGTCGTAGTCGGCGTCCCTGATGGGCGGCACGACCCGGGTCTCCTCGGCCGCGTCCACGTCGGGCACGCCGCGTCTGCGCGGGTCCGGCCGGGGCAGGTCCGACCTGGACGGGTCGAGCCTGGCCGACAGCGGGTCGGGTCGGGCGGACGCCTCGCCGAACGGGTCCAGGCGCGAGGACGCCGGCGGCACGGGCGGCGGGGTCAGGTCGGCGCGGGTCGCCTCGGCCCGGTTGTCCGGCCTGGGCAGCGGGTCCGTGCGCAGCGGGTCGGTGCGCAGGGGCTCGGCCGGCACGGGCGCGGGCTCCGGCCGGACCGGCGCGGCGAACGTGGTGCGCTCCGGATCTGGCCGGCGGCGGCGCTGGGGCAGCGATCCCGGCGGCGGCGCGGCGGGCGGTGGCGGAGGCGGCGGAGGGCTCGACGGGGGCGGCTCGTCGCGGATCGGCAGGAGCCGGCCGCTGTCCGAGTTGACCCGGTCGATGATCGTCTGCGGAGCGGTGTCCGACGCGTCCTCGGCACGACGGCGTCGCCTGCGCGGCTGCGGGTCGCCGGACCCGCCGCCGTACTGGGCGAGCAACTCCGCGACCGTGCGCTGGGTCTGCTCCGACTCGCTCTCTCGACTCATCAACTCCACCGTGCCCCGTGGCGGCCAGTCCGTCCAGTGTCACCCGACCGCCGGGTGCGGGCCGCGGGGGTGTCCTGGTCTGCGCCGTCAGTCTGGTCCAAGCGGCGCAGGATGACACCTTCCCGGAGCGCCCAGGGGCAAATCTCCAGCTCGTGGAGTGACAGGGCGCGCATCGCGGCTTCCGCGACCAGCGCGCCGGCCACCAGCTGGTGCGAGCGACCGGGGCTGACGCCCTCGAGCTCGCCGAGGTCGTCCGCCGGCATGCGGGACACGAAGGCGATCAGTTGACGCAGACCGGCGTGGGTGAGCACACGTCTGGCGCGCGGTCCGGCCGACGACGGCGCGGCGCCGGTCAACCTGGCCAGCGTCCGGAACGTCTTGGAGGTCGCCACCACCCGGTCGGGTTCACCCACCCGGCGGAGCTTCTTCACCACCGGCGCCAGCTGGTCGTCGAGCCACTCGACGGTGTCCGCGACCTCCTGCCGGGTCGGCGGGTCGTTCGCGAACCTGGTCCGGGTCAGCCTGCCCGCGCCCAGCGGCACGGACAGCGCGATCTCGGGGTCCTCGTCCCGACCGACGCCCAGCTCCAGCGAGCCGCCGCCGATGTCCAGGCACAGCAGCCGGCCCGCCGACCACCCGTACCACCGGCGCACGGCGAGGAACGTGTAGCGCGCCTCGTCCTCGCCGGAGAGCACCTTGAGGTCGACACCGGTCTCGGTGCGCACCCGGTCGAGCACCTCGGCGGAGTTGGCCGCCTCGCGCACGGCCGACGTGGCGAACGCCATCAGGTCCTCGCAGCCCAACCGGACCGCGGAGGCCTTGCTGGCGGCGACGGCGCGGACCAGCTGGTCCGCGCCCGCCTTGGTCAGCAGCCCACCGTCGTCCAACTGCTCGGCGAGCCGCAGGACGGACTTCTCCGAACTCATCGGCGTGGGGTGGGCACCCCGATGGGCGTCCACCACCAAGAGGTGGACGGTGTTGGATCCGACGTCCAGCACTCCTAGGCGCACGGCGTGCACCGTACCTGGTCGGGTGCGTCAGCTCTCGAACTTGTAGCCAAGACCGCGCACGGTGACCAGGTGGCGGGGTGCCGACGGGTCGGGCTCGATCTTCGAGCGCAGCCGCTTGACGTGCACGTCCAGGGTTTTCGTGTCCCCGACGTAGTCCGCGCCCCACACCCGGTCGATCAGCTGGCCGCGGGTCAGCACCCGGCCGACGTTGCGCAGCAGGTACTCGAGGAGGTCGAACTCCTTGAGCGGGAGCGACACCTCGCCGCCGTCGACGGTCACCACGTGCCGCTCGACGTCCATCCGGACCGGGCCGGCTTCCAGGACCTGCGGCAGCAGCTCCTCGGACTCGCCGCCGCGGCGCAGCACGGCGCGGATCCGGGCGATCAGCTCGCGGGCCGAGTAGGGCTTGGTCACGTAGTCGTCCGCGCCGAGTTCGAGGCCGACGACCTTGTCGATCTCGCTGTCCCGCGCGGTCACCATGATCACCGGCACGGCCGAGCGCTGGCGCAGCTGCTTGCACACGTCGGTGCCGCTCATGCCGGGCAGCATCAGGTCGAGCAGCACGATGTCGGCGCCGTTGCGGTCGAACTCCTCGAGCGCCTCCTGACCGGTGCCGGCGAGGGCGGCGGTGAAGCCCTCCTTGCGCAGGAGGAAGGCGAGCGGGTCCGCGAAGCTCTCTTCGTCCTCAACGATGAGCACCCTGGTCACAGCTCTCCTCCGACTTTCGTGCTGAGTAGTTCCGGCTTGGGCAGATCGGCTGTGGGCTCGTCCCGGTCGGGGTGCGCCGGGATCCGCAGGGTGAAGGTCGAGCCGGTGCCGGGCAGGCTCCACAGCTTGACCTCGCCGCCGTGGTTGGCGGCCACGTGCTTGACGATCGCGAGACCGAGGCCGGTGCCTCCGGTCGCGCGGGAGCGCGCCTTGTCCACCCGGTAGAAGCGCTCGAACACCCGGGTCTGCTGGTTCTCGGCGATGCCGATGCCGCGGTCGGTGACGGCGATCTCCACGTAGCCGTTCACCAGCCGGCGGCTGACCGAGACCGGGCTGCCGGGCGGCGAGTACGCCACGGCGTTGTCGAGCAGGTTGCTCAGCGCGGTGACCAGGAGCGTCCGGTCGCCCTCGACCTCGAGGCCGTTGGGCTCGTCGGTGGTCACGTCGATGTCGGCGGACTCGGCGGCCAGCTTGGTGCGGCTCATGGCCTCGCTGATCACCTCGTCCACGGACACGTGCGACAGCTCGGGGAGCTTCTCCGCGCCCTGGAGCCGGGACAGCGCGATCAGCTCGGTGACCAGTGTGCCGAGCCTGGTCGCCTCCTGCATGATCTTGGCGCTGAACCGCCGCACCTCCTCCTGGTCGTCGGCGGCGTCGAGCACCGCCTCGGCGAGCAGGGCCAGCGCGCCGACCGGCGTCTTCAGCTCGTGGCTGACGTTGGCGACGAAGTCGCGCCTGGTCGCCTCCAGCCGCACCGCGTCGGACTCGTCGGAGGCGTCGACCACGACGAAACCCTCGACCAGGACCCGGACGTCGGCGTGCACGGCCTGCGGCTGCCTGCCCTTGACCTCCAGCGAGGACAGGTCGACGGCGACGACCTCGTTGCCCTTGCGGGCGAGTTCGGCGGCGCGCCGGGCGCGGTCGTCCACCCGGTTGTTGCGCACCACGCCCAGTTCCTCGGCGCGCGGGTTGTGCAGCACGACGTCGCCGAAACCGTTGAGGACGACGATGCCGTCGTGGGAGGACTGGACGATCATGCCCATCAGGTCGGCGACGGTCAGGCCGGTCGGGCGCTCTTCGCGCGGGCGGGCGGTGGCCCGCCCCGCGAGAAACGCCCCACCGCCGATCAGCAGAGCGCCGATCGACAGGACGAGGTAACCCGTTGCGGTCACAAGCGCATGGTAAGCAGGTCAGACGGGGTCCGGCCTAGACCACACGCGTGGTTCGTGACGCCGGCGACACCGTCTGGCACCGATGTTTCCCGACCGGTCGATTTTCGTTCACCCAGTCGTGTCCAAAAGAGTGAGGTCAGCGGCGGAAAGGTGGAGATCTCCGGACGCGAGGTTCTCTTCCAGGTGACGCACGGAGGACGTACCGGGGATCAGCAGCACGTTCGGCGCGCGGTGCAGCAGCCACGCCAGGGCCACCTGGCGACTGGTCGCGCCGTGCGTCTCGGCGACCTCGTCCAGGACGCGCGAGCGCACCGGGGTGAACCCGCCGAGGGGGAAGAACGGCACGTAGGATATGCCCTTTTCGACCGTTTCCGCCAGGGTGTCCTCGTCCTGCCGGTCGGCGACGTTGTACTGGTTCTGCACGCACACCACGGGCGCGATCGACAACGCCCGCGCCAACTGCTCCGGACCGGCGTTGCTGAGCCCGAGGTCCCGGATCAACCCCTGCTCGCGGAGCTCGGCGAGCGCGGTGAACGGCTCCTCCAGCGAACCCGAGTCCCGGCCGGGCACCCGCAGGTTCACCACGTCGAGCCGCTCGACGCCGAGGTTGCGCAGGTTGTCGTGCACGGCCGCGCGCAGCTCCTCGGCCGAGTGCGCGGGCAGCCACGCCTTGTCCGGCGTGCGCCGGTAGCCGACCTTCGTGACGATCGTGAGGTGCTCCGGGTAGGGGTGCAGCGCTTCCCTGATCAGCTCGTTGACCACGTGCGGGCCGTAGAAGTCGCTGGTGTCGACGTGGTCGACGCCGAGTTCGACGGCCTTGCGCAGCACGGTCCTGGCGTTCTCCGGGTCGGCGGGCGGTCCGTAGACGCCCGGCCCGGCCAGCTGCATGGCCCCGTACCCGATCCGCTTGACGTTCAGCATGGTGTCCACTCTGGTCCGCGGCGGCCGGCCGCGCCCGCCGCCGGCAGGTTGCTGCCATGCTCGACCGGTGGACGCGGTGGCGGTGGTGCGGGGCGAGGAAGAGCTGTTCGGGCGCACGGCGCACCTGTTCGCGGCGGCGACCGAGGTGTCCTGCGCGGCGAACGACCTGCACACGTGGGCGAGCGGCCGGCCACGCGAGGACGGGCCGCGGCCGGCGCGGACTCCGAGGCTGCGCAAGCTGTTCCGGTTGGACACGCTGCTCGACCCGACGTGGGGCGAGCACGTGCGGCGGATGGCCGGGCACGGCGCGGACGTGCGGGTGTCCACGTCGGACGTGAGCGAGACGATCGTGCTGGACCGCCGGGTGGTGATCCTGGCGGGCGACCGCTCGGCGGGCGAGCGCGCCTACAGCGTGATCACCCAGCCGACGGTGGTGCACGGGGTGGTGGCGCTGTTCGAGGCGGCCTGGCGGGCCGGCACCGCGTTGGCCGTGCACGAGGCGGGGATGGCCGAGCTGCGCCCGCTGGTGCCCGGGCTGCTCGACGCGCTGAACTCGGGGGCGACCGACGAGGCGGCCGCGCGGGCGTTGCGGATCTCGGTGCGCACCTACCGCCGGCGGGTCGCGGAGCTGATGGCCGCGCTGGGCGCGACGTCGCGGTTCCAGGCGGGCGCGCGGGCCCGGGAGCTCGGACTGGTGTGAGCGGACCGGGACCTTTCCGGCCCCGGCCCGCTCGGGGGTCAGCGACCCTGGTTGGCCACGGCCTTGATCGCGTCGGCCGCCGCGTCCGGGTCGAGGTAGGTGCCGCCCGGGTTGGTCGGGCGCAGGTCCTCGTCCAGGTCGTAGCGCAGCGGGATGCCGGTGGGGATGTTCACGCCCGCGATCGCCTCGTCGGAGATCCCGTCGAGGTGCTTGACCAGCGCGCGCAGCGAGTTGCCGTGCGCGGCGACGAGCACCGTCTTCCCGGCGCGCAGGTCCGGCACGATCGCCGTCTCCCAGTACGGGATCATCCGGTTGACCACGTCGAGCAGGCACTCGGTGAGCGGCAGGTCCGGACCGAGGCCCGCGTAGCGCGGGTCGGCGTCCTGGCTGAACTCGCTGCCCGGCGCGATCGGCGGCGGCGGGGTGTCGTAGGAACGGCGCCAGAGCATGAACTGCTCCTCGCCGAATTCCTCGAGGGTCTGCTTCTTGTTCTTGCCCTGCAACGCGCCGTAGTGGCGTTCGTTCAACCGCCAGTCGCGGCGGACCGGGATCCAGTGGCGGTCCGCGGAGTCCAGCGCCAGGTTCGCCGTCTGGATCGCGCGGCGCATCAGCGAGGTGTGCACCACCTCGGGCAGGACGCCCGCCTCGCGCAGCAGCACGCCGCCGCGCTTCGCCTCGCCGACGCCCTTCTCGGACAGGGCGACGTCCACCCAGCCGGTGAACAGGTTCTCGGCGTTCCACACGCTCTCGCCGTGGCGGAGCAGCACCAGGGTTCCGACAGACATGGGCGTCAGCCTGCCAGATGGCGCGCGACCCGCCGCAGTGGCGCTGACCACGATCTGAATCGGTGTAGCGCCGACCTGCCGGAACGGCCCGCGCGAGGGGGGTTCGCGCGGGCCGTCGCGCGGTCAGCCGCCCAGCAGGCTGCCCAGGACGCCGGTGACCTGACCCAGGTCCAGCGCCGAGGCGCTGGAGCCCGACCCGCCGCCGAGCTTGATCACGTTGACCTCCGCGCCGACCACGTCGTCGAACAACGCGCCGGGACCGTCGGCGGTGGTGGCCGAAGCGCCGGACGCGGTCGCGAACATGGCCGCCGCGGGCAGGCCGACGACGAGCGCCATTTTACCGAGAAAACGCATGTGAGAACTCCGATGAGAGAATGCGAATTGCACCGCGCACGGTGGTCAATTCGGGTGCGCGGCGCAATTCGAAAGCCCGTTTCTCACGCGGGCGGGTGAACGCCGGGGCGGTTCCGGGAGCGACCGGCCGTGCCACGCCCGTTCTCGCGGGCACGGGGACCGGCACGCGGTCCGCGCCCCGACCCGTTCCCACGGTCACCGGCGCGCGGTCCGCGCCCCACGCGTTCTCGCGGTCGCCGGCACGCGGTCCGCGCCCGCCGGCGCTCAGGCGTTCTCGCGGGCCCGGAGGTCCTTGCGCAGGATCTTGCCGGACGCCGACTTCGGGATCGCGTCGATGAACTCGACCACGCGGACCTTCTTGTGCGGCGCGACGTGCGCGGCGACGAAGTCCATCACCTCGGCGGCGGTCAGCTCGACGCCCGGCTGCGCCACCACGAACGCCTTGGGCACCTCCTCGCCCTCCTGGTCGCGCACGCCGACCACGGCCGCGTCCGCGACGGACGGGTGGGTGAGCAGCAGCGCCTCGAGTTCCGCCGGCGGCACCTGGTAGCCCTTGTACTTGATCAGCTCCTTGACCCGGTCCACGATGCTGACCAGGCCGTCCGCGTCGATCACGCCCACGTCGCCGGTGTGCAGCCAGCCGTCGGCGTCCAGCGTCGCGGCGGTCGCCTCGGGGTTGTTCAGGTAGCCCTTCATCACGTTCGGGCCGCGGCACCACAGCTCGCCGCGCTCGCCGACGCCGACGTCCTCGCCGGTCGCCGGGTCGATGAAGCGGCACTCCATGTTCGGCGCGATCACGCCGACCGTGCCGACGGAGATGTCGTCGCGGCCGTCCGGGATCGCGTGGCTGACCGGGCTCATCTCGGTCATGCCGTAACCCTGGGAGACCTTGCACCCCAGGCGTTTCGCGACCGCCGCGGCCAAGTCGACGTCCAGCGGCGCGGCGCCGGAGAAGATCGTGTCGATGCCGGAGAGGTCGTACTGGTCCACGAGCGGGTGCTTGGCCAGCGCCACGGCCACCGGCGGCGCGATGTAGACGCGGTCGGTCCGGTGGTCCTGGATCACCCGGAGGAACTCGGGCAGGTCGAACCGGGGCATGGTCACCACGGTCGCGCCGACGTGCAGGCCGTTGTTCATCAGCACCTGCATGCCGTAGATGTGGAAGAACGGCAGCACGGCGAGGATCTTCGTGGTGTCGCCGATCCGCAGCAGCGGCCCGCACTGGACGATGTTCGCGACCAGGTTGCGGTGGGTGAGCATGACGCCCTTGGCCCGGCCGGTGGTGCCCGAGGAGTACGGCAGCACGGCCACGTCGTCCGGCGAGACCTCGACGCTCGGCACCGGGCCGGTGGACGAGAGCAGGTCGGTCAGCGACGGGTGGCCCTCGGCGCGGTCGAGCACCACGACGTCGGAGATGCCCGCGGCAGCGGCGCCCGGAACCGCGTTGGGCAGCAGCGCGGACACCGTGAACAGGAGCTTCGCGCCCGCGTCCCGGAGCTGGTGGGCGACCTCGTCCGCGGTGTAGAGCGCGTTGACGGTGGTCGCGGTGGCGCCGGCGCGCAGGATCCCGTGGAACACCACGGCGTAGTAGGGCGTGTTCGGGCTGAGGATCCCGACGACGTCGCCCTTGCCGACACCGCGCTCGGCCAGCGCGGCGGCGAGCCGGTCGACCGCGGCGGACAGCTGCGCGTAGGTCAGGGAGGCGCCGGAGCCGCCGTCCACCAGGGCCACGCGGTCCGCGCGGGAGCCGAGGTCGGCGAACAGCAGCTCGTGCAGGGTGACGTCCGGGACCGCGACATCGGGGAACGGACTCCGGAAGACCATGCGGCGGCCCCATTCGTTCGGCGGCGGACGATCTGGACATCGTGAGCCACACCACAACCCTGGTCAAGGTCCTCGAACGCCGACACCGAGGCGTTACTTGTCGGGGCTAAGAACACTCGAACGGAGTAACCCCAGGTCTTGTGGTGATCACCGGCGATCTGCCAAGTTGGCAGGGCCTCACGGGTCGGCGCCCACGCACTCCGATCGACCTGTGCGGCACCTGCCCGCGGCCGCTTCCCCCCGTCGCGCCGTGGGCCGACCCGCTGGGACACCGGGCTCCCCCCGCCCGCGTCCCACCAGTGCGGGGACCGACGCGGGGCGGCTTGACTCGCGACTCCCCCTCTCTCCCAAGCCGCCCCGCGCTCCGCGCGTGTTGCTCTCGGTAGAATTTTCGATAGGAATCCTCACCCCAACGGGGGTCACTCCGTGGTGAGGAACTTCCGCTGCCGCCGGGTCCGCCGCCGGTACCACCAGGCCGCCGCGAAGGGCGCCAGGACCAGCGCGAAGGGCAGCACCGCGCCCAGCGCCACCACCAGCCCGTTCAAGCCGCTCACCAGCGCGTTCCAGCCGCCCGCGAACGCGTCGAGGAAGTCCGGGTCGGCCGGCGGCGCGGGCGCGGCCGAGGACTCCACCACCGACACCGTCAGCGTGGACAGCGCGACCTGGTCCGCGAGCTGGTCGTGCCTGCGCTGCAACGACTCCAGGTCGGACTGGCGCTTGGTCAGCTCGCCCTCGATCGAGGTGATCTCCGCGGTCGAGGACGCCTTGTCCAGCAACGCCCGCACCCGCTCCACGCTGGCCCGCTGGTTCGCCAGCCGCGCGTCGACGTCGACCACCTGGTCCGTCACGTCCTCGGTGCGCACCGTGCTGTCGACCACGCGCGTCCCGTCGAGCGCCTTCACCGCCTTCAGCACCGCGTCGAGCCGGTCCGCCGGCACCCGCAGCGTCGCCTCGGCCCGCCGGTCGCGCGCGTTCTCGGTCGCGACGAACCCGCCCTGCCCGGTCACCACGTCCTTGAGCCGTCCGAACGCGTCCGGCACGTCCGCCGCGCTCAGGTTCACCGTCGCGGTCCGCACCAGCTGTCTGCCCGACACGGCCGCCGGTTCGCCCTTGGCCTCCTTCGCGGGCTGCCCCGGGTTCTGCCCCGGCACGCCCTGCTGCGCCACGCCCTGCTGCGGCGCGGCCTGGTCGACCGCCATCCCCGCGCTCGACGACGACATGTCCGACGCGCACCCCGCCAGCGCCAGCACCGCCGCGACGGCCACCGCCGCTCCCACCCGTCCGCCCATGGTCCCCTCCCGATTCCGACGTCGGTCGGAGGACGGATCAGGGCAGACGGGCAGTTGCAACGGTCAAGATCACGATTCGGACACCAGGTGCCGGAACGCCCGGAGGTTCTCGAGCGACTCGCCGCGCGACACCCGCCAGTCCCACTCGCGCCGGATGGCCGAGGCGAACCCGATCTCCAGCACCGTGTCGAAGTCGCCGTCGGCGGCCTCGACCACCTGACCCAGCACCCGGTCGAGCTCGTCCGGCGTCACCGCGTGCGGCGCGATCCGGCCCACCAGGTAGATGTCGCCCGCCGGGTCGAGCGTGTAGTGCACGCCGTACAGCCTCGCGTTGCGGCGCAACAGGAACCGGTACACCTCGGCGAACTTCTCGTCCGGTCGGCGGCACACGAACGCCTCGACCACCAGGGCGTGCCTGCCGAGCACCAGCCAGCAGTTGGTCTGCAACTTCTTGGTACCGGGAAGGGTCACGAAGAACCTGCCGGGCTCCGGGTTCTCGTAGGCCAGCCCACGATCGTCCAAAGTGGACCTGATCACCGACTCCGGGCTCAAGCGAAGACCTCCTCGCGGAACACGTCGCGCGCCTGCGCGTACCCCGCGAGCAGGGACTCGGTCGTGCGGTCCCAGGAGAACCGGCGCGCGTGGCCGACGGCGTTGCCGGCCAACTCCTCACGGTAGGCGGGGTTCAGCGCGATCGCGCGCAGGGCCTGCGCCCAGGCCGCCGGGTCGTGCCCGTCGACCAGCGCGCCGGACACCCCGTCCCGCACCGCGACCGGCAACCCGCCGACCGCCGCCGCGACCACCGGCGTCCCGCACGCCTGCGCCTCCAGCGCCACCAGCCCGAACGACTCGTTGTGGCTGGGCACCGCCACCACGTCCGCCGCCCGGTAGACGCCTGCCAGCTCCGCGCCGCCCTGCGGCGGCAGGAACCGGACCACGTCGGACACACCCAGCTCGCCCGCGAGCCGGCGCAGGTCCTCCGGCGTCTTCATGCCGGTGCCGGACGGTCCGCCGACGATCAGCACCTCCAGCCGCGACCGCAGCCCCGGGTCCCGCGCGAGCAGCTCGGCGCCGGCCTTGATCAGCATGTCCGGCGACTTCAACGGCTGGATCCGACCCACGAACGCGAGCACCACCGCGTCCGGCCGCAGCCCGAGCGCGGCGCGCGCGTCCTCGCGCGACCCCGGCACGAACCGCTCCAGGTCCACACCCGGCGGTACGACGAGCACCTTCGCCCGGTCCGCGCCGTACAGGTCGACCAGCTCGGCCGCCTCCACGTCGGTGTTCGCCACCAGCCGGTCCGCCTCGGCGGCGACCTGCTCCTCGCCGATGACCCGCATCCGGGGTTCCGGCGTGTCGCACGACGCCATCGCCAGGTTCTTCACCTTGGCCAACGTGTGCGCCGTGTGCACGAGCGGCACCGCCCAGCGCTCCCGGGCCAGCCAGCCGACCTGGCCGGAGAGCCAGTAGTGCGAGTGCACGACGTCGTAGTAGCCCGGCTCGTGACGTGCCTCGGCGCGCAGCACGCCCGCCGTGAAGGCGCACAGCTGGCCGGGCAGCTCGCCCTTGTCCAAGCCCTCGAACGGACCCGCGACCACGTGCCGCACCTTCACGCCCGGCGCGAGTTCGGCCACCGGCGGCAGGTCGGAGGAGGTGGCCCGGGTGAAGATCTCGACCTCGATGCCGCGCTTGGCCATCCGGGTCGCGGTCTGGACGATGTAGACGTTCATGCCGCCCGCGTCACCCGTGCCCGGCTGCTCCAGCGGCGAGGTGTGCACGGAGAGGATCGCGACCCGCTTCACCGGGAGACCTCCGCCGCGAACGCGGTCAGGTCGGCGGCGAACTCCTCGGGCCGCTCCAGGAACGGGGAGTGCCCGACACCCTCGTAGCGGCGCAGGACGGCGCCGGGGATCGTGGCGGCGGCGTACTCGGCGGCGGTCACGTCGACCACCTCGTCGGCGGTGCCGTGCAGCACCAGGGTCGGCCGGTCGACCGCGCGCAGCACGGCCGCGGAGTCGACGTCCCGGCGGAACAGCTCGCCGCGCACCCTCGGCGGCACCCGCAGCGCCGCGCCCAGCAGCCGCTGCACCACCTCGCCGGACAGGCCCCCGCCCTGCCCGGCGCAGAACTCGGCCAGCGCCGGCACCGCGACCGCCGGGTCCTCGGACAGCGCGGCCGGCAGCACCTTGCGCATCAACGGGCCGATCGACCCTCCCGGCCGGCCGGGCCCGATCTCGGTGATCGCGTCGACCAGCACGAGTCCCCGGACGTCGGCGGTGCCGTGCGCGCGCAGGAAGTCGGTGATCACCAGACCGCCGTAGGACCAGCCGACCAGGACCGCCGGTCCGGTGTGGTCCAGCACCGCCCTCAGGTCGGCCGCCCACGCGGCGGAGTCGCGGTAGCCGTCGGCGGTCACCTCGGACTCGCCGTGCCCGCGCAGGTCGGGCGCCGCGACGCGGAGCGGCACGTCGGACCGCACCGACCACACCGCTCCCGACTGCGCCCACCCGTGCACCAGCACGACCGCCGGGTCGCCGGGCCGGCCCGCCTCGCGGACGTTGAGCCGCACACCGCCCGCGGTGAGGAGAGAAGTCTGCACGAGCTACCACAACGCCGGTGCGGTCGCAGGACTTCCCGGACCGCACCGGATCACACCGGTCAGAGCGCGGACATCGTCTGCCACTGGGCCCACGGGATCTGCCAGTCGTACCAGTCGAACTGGGCGGGCAGCGTGGTGATGGAGCCGGTGACCTCGACCGGGTCGCCGATCAGGGCGCTGTCGTAGTACGCCTTCGCGTCGGCTTCCAGCAGGTTGGCGCACCCGTGCGAGGTGTTGTTCTTGCCGATGTTGGCCGCGTTGTCGTTGTTCTCGTGGATGAACTCGCCGTGGTTGGAGAACCGGACGGCCCACTTCTTCAGCACGTTCGTGTACCCGTAGCGCGGGTTGTCGAAGCTGAACTGCTCGTCCTTCTGCATGACCACGAAGGTGCCGTTCGGCGTGGTCAGGTCCGGGTCCGCGTCCTTGCCGAACGACGCCGGGTAGGTCGCCACGGTCTGGCCGTTCTGCTGCACCACGAGCTGGTGGGTCGGCGTGTCGATCTTCACGACCTGGTTGCGGCCCACGGTGTAGTCGCTCGTCACGTCGGCCTTGCCGAACGCGCCGCCGCCGTAGGGCACCCCGTACAGCTTCGCCTCGACGTGGATCTTGGTGTTCGCGGGCCAGTACGCCTCGGGCCGGTAGTCCACCTGGGTCGCGCCGAGCCACGCCCAGGAACCCTTGACGCCGGCCGTGTTCGTCACCGTCAGCGCCTTCTCCACGGCCGCCTTGTCGGTGACGTCGGAGTCGAACTTGACCATGATCGGGGCCGCGACGCCGACCGTCTGGTCGTCGCTGGGGAACAGCGTGGCGCGCACCTGGGAGGCCGGCGTGAGGGTGGTGAAGGCGCCCTTCAGCTCGACGGACTTGCCGTCGGTCCCGGTCGCCTTGCCCGCGTAGGTGTAGGTCTTGCCGTACCCGAGCGCCTCGGTGCTCGCCCAGGACTTCTTGTCGTCGGCGACCTTGCCCGCCACCGGCTTGCCCTCCGGGTTGGACAGCGTCACCTGGTCGATCGAGCCCTGCGCCACGGTCACCTGGACGGGGGTGTTCACCGGCGCGTCCTTGGCTCCGTCGACGGGTGCCGTGGTGAACTTCGCCACCGCCGCCGGGTCGCTGGAACCCGCGGCGCCCTCGGGTTTCGCGGAACCCTGCTCGACCTTGGCGGAGCACCCGACCAGCAGGGCGCCCCCGACGAGCAGCGCGGTCAACTTCCTCAGCACGTTTTCGACCTCCCACAGCGAAGGACGTGTCAGCGGGCTTCCGGTGCGGGTGAACTGCGTCACACGCCTAGGATCGCACCGTGACCCGACCTATCGCAGTCGTCACCGGAGCCAGCGCAGGCATCGGTGAGGCCACCGCTCGCCGGCTCGCCGCCGAGGGCTTCCACGTCGTGCTGGGCGCCAGGCGGCTGGACCGCCTCCAGGATATCGCGGCCGACGTCGACGGCACGGCGCTCGAACTGGACGTGACCGACGCCGCGTCCGTGTCCGCGTTCCTGGCCGAGGTGCCGGCGGCGCGGGTGCTGGTGAACAACGCGGGCGGCGCGCGCGGTCTGGCCCGGGTGGACGAGGCCGACGAGGAGCACTGGCGGTGGATGTGGGAGACCAACGTCCTGGGCACCCTGCGGATCACCAAGGGCCTGCTGCCGGCGCTGATCGCCTCCGGTGACGGGCACGTGGTGACCGTCACCTCGATCGCCGCCTACGAGGCCTACGACAACGGCTCCGGCTACACCTCGGCCAAGCACGCGCAGTCGGCGCTGCACCGGACGTTGCGCGGCGAGCTGCTGGGCAAGCCGGTGCGGGTCACCGAGGTCCTGCCGGGCATGGTGGAAACGGACTTCTCGGTCAACCGGTTCGACGGCGACGCCGAGCGCGCGGCCGCCGTGTACGCCGACCTCACGCCGTTGACGGCGGACGACGTGGCGGACGTGATCGCGTTCGCGGTGACCCGGCCGGCGCACGTGAACCTGGACACGATCGTCCTCAAGCCCCGCGCCCAGGCCTCGGCGTCGCGGCTGCACCGGGATTCCTGAGCGCGGAGCGGAGTTCCGCGGCCAGGTCGGCCAGTTCCTCCTCGGACGCCCGCAGGAACCCCTTGTCCGCGGCGAAGGCGCCCGCCTGCTGGTCGGGGTAGGGGACGCCGGGCGGCAGCGGGGCGACGTGCCAGTGGACGTGGCGGTTGGCCTGCGCGCTGCCGAAGCTGAGCACGTAGAGGCGTTCGGTGGGCACGACCGACGTGAGCGCGCGGCCGACCCGGTGCACGAGCCGGTGCAGCCGGACGTACTCGTCCTCGGTGAAGTCGTCCACGACGTGCTCCCGGTGCCCGGTCGGCACCACCAGCAGGTGGCCCCACAGCACCGGGAACCGGCTCAGGAACACCAGGTGCTCGTCGGTGCGGTGCACGACGTGGTGCGGGTACTCGGGGTTGTCCCGCACCACCTCGCAGACGAAGCAGGCCCGACGGGCGAGTTCGAGGTAGTCGTCCAGGTCCCAGGGTGCGCGGTCCACCTCCCTAGGCAAGCAGGTCGACACCGAGCTGGTCGAGGACCGGGGTGATCGGGTTCGCGAAGGCGCGCCGCCTGCTCCCGCCGCAGTACAGGCCCACCACGCGGTTGAGGTCGTCCAGCAGGACCGCGCCCGAGTCGCCGTGGTCGCCGAACGGGCCCTCGACGCGGATCTGGTCGCGCAGCGTGCGCACGCCGAGGCCGACGCCGAAGTCCAGGGTGATCACCGCGTCGGTGGACGCCACCACGCCCTCGGTGCACGCCGTGGTCCGGCCGCGCTTGCGGACCCGTTGCGCCACCTCGGCCCGCGCGTGGCCCTCCACTCGGCCCATGCCGACCACCTCGGGCAGCCAGTGCGGCGTGGTCAGCCGGATCGCGGCGGCGTCGACCGCGCCGGACAGGGCGGCCCTGGCCAGCGTGCCGACGCGGTCGTGGAAGGGGTGGCCGCCGTCCACCCGGGACGGGTGCACCATCGGGTCGCCGACCGCCCAGGCGTCGTCCACACAGGCCACGTGGAAGCAGGTCAGGGCCATCGCGGTGTGCCTGCCCCGCGGCGTGACCAGCGCGCCGATGGTGCCCGCGACCAGGTAGTCGGCGGCCGTCGGCACGTCCGGCGGCACGAACCGCACCGCCCGGCCGGGTCCGACGCCGATGCCGCCGCGGATGACGTGGTGGCGCTCGGCGCCGTTCACGCCCTCGGCCCAGGCGACCGTGTGGTGCGGCTGGAAGACGTCCTCGACGACGTCGGTCGGCACGCCCAGCACGTCCGACGGGAGGGTGTACTGCGCCGCGGGGCCCTTGCGGCGCACGAAGACGATGATGGCCAGCTCGCCGGTCCCGCGGCCGCGCGCGGTCTTCTCGCCGAGGTCGACTCCGACCACACCGGGCCGGCTCAGGAAATCGACCTCGACCAGTCGCTTGATGGCCCGGGCCGCGTCGCGTGCGTGAGGGTCGGAGAGGTGCGCCATGACGACCTCCAGGAGTGCTCTACCTCAATGAAACGCGAGGAGTGAGCCCCCGTCACACGGAGTCACCCGTTCGGCCGGTCAGCCGCTTGTGTTCACTTTGTCCGTTCGGCTAGTCAAGGGCGCAGTCCACCAGGACCGGTTCGGGGTGGAGTTCGACGCCGAACGCCGACCGGACGCCGTCGCGGACCTCCCGCGCCAGCTCCAGCAGGTCCTCGGTGCTCGCGCCGCCGCGGTTGGTCAGCGCGAGGGTGTGCTTGGTGGACAGGCCCACCCGACCGTCCCGGCCCCGGTGACCCTTGGTGAAACCGGCCCGTTCGATCAGCCACGCGGCGGACAGCTTCCGGTGGCCCGGACCCGCCGGGTAGGTGGGCACGTCGACGTCCGCGCCGAGGCGTTCGGCGATCCGGATCAGCACGCCGGACAGGGTCGACTCGTCCAGCAGCGGGTTGGTGAAGAACGAGCCCGCGCTCCACGTGTCGTGGTCGGCCGGGTCGAGCACCATCCCCTTGCCGCGCCTCAGTTCCAGCACCGCCTTGCGGGCGGCGTCGGCCGGCACCCGGTCGTCCGGCGCGACGCCGAGCACGCGGGCCAGTTCGCCGTACCGGATCGGCGCGGACAGGCCGCCCGCGGTGAGGGCGAAGCGGGCGCGCAGGACCACGGCGTGGTCGGTGCCCTTGAGGATGGACGTGCGGTAGGCCAGGCCCAGCGCGTCGGCGTGCACCTGGTGGACGCGGCCCGTGCGGCGGTCGAGCAGGTCGACCGACGTCAGCACCTGGGAGATCTCGACGCCGTACGCGCCGACGTTCTGCACCGGCGTGGCGCCGACGAGACCGGGGATGCCGGACAGGCACTCCAGCCCGCCGAGCCCCTGCGCGACGGCCTCGGCGACGACGGAGTCCCAGTCCTCGCCCGCTTCCACGGTGAGCTGCACGAGCCCGTCGCCGAGGGGGTCGAGCCGGCGGCCGGTGGTGGCGACCTGCACGACGGTGCCGGCGAAACCGGCGTCGGCGATCACCAGGTTGGAGCCGCCGCCGAGCAGCAGGAGGGGATCGCCCTCCGCGTCGACGGCACGCACGGCGTCCACGATCTCGGCGGCCGTGGTGGCGCGCACGAACCGCGCGGCCGGGCCACCGAGCCGTAGCGTGGTGCGCTCGGCGAGCCGCACGTGGGCACTGGACAGCGGGGTGGTCACGACCGTCAACGGTAGCCTCCGCGCCATGGCACGCCGCATCGAGCACCTGACGACGTCCCCCCGGAGCGCGGGGGAGGTGTACTCGGCCCTCACGAACGAGGCCTACCTGCGCGACCGGTTGACCGTGCTGGGCGGGACGAACGCCGCGCTGCTCGCGTTCACCGGTGGCGGGGGCAGCACGTCGTACCAGCTCAGGCAGGGCGTGCCGGCGGACCGGTTGCCGTCGGTGGCGCGCGGGTTGCTCGGCGGGGACCTGGTGATCGACCGCGCCGAGTCGTGGACGGAGGCGGGCTACGCGGGCACGGTCGAGGTGACGCTGAACGGCGTCCCGGGCCGCCTGGACGGCACGATCACGTTGGCGGACACCACTTCCGGCTCGACCCTGACCCTCGCGGGCCAGGTCAAGGTCTCCATCCCGCTGATGGGCGGCAAGCTGGAGTCCCTGATCGCCGAACAGGTCGCCGCCCTCCTGGACCGCGAGTCGGCCTTCACCACGGAATGGCTCGCCACCCACCCCTGACCCACCCCTGCCCCGCGCTCGGGCTGACGCTCAGTCCCGAGCACGCACCTGGACTCGTTTCAGCACAGCTAGGGCTCTACTTGCACCTGGGCTCGGCTCGGTTCGACTCGGGCTCGCACTCGGGCTCAGACCCGAACCCGGGCTTGCGCTTCGGCCCGGCTAGGGCTCGGCTTGCACTTGGGCTCGGACTCCGGCTCGCGCTCCGGGTTGCGCTTGGGCTCGGTTCGGCTCGCACTCAGGCTCGGGCTGCGCTCAGCTCAGGCCTGCACGCGGGCTTGCGCTCGACTGGGCCTGGGCCTCGCTGCGACTCGGACTCGCACTTGGGCTGGGGCTGGGGCTGGGGCTGGGCTTGGGCTTGCGCTCGGCTCGGGCTCGGGTTCGGGCTGCGCTCGGCTCGGGCCTGCGTTCGGGCTTGCGCTCGACTCGGCCTCGCGCGACGGCTCGGCTCGGACTCGCACTTGTGCTCGGGCTTGCGCTCGGTTCGGCTGGCACTCGGGCTGGGCTGCGCCCCTCTCCGGCGCGGCTCCGGCTCGGGCTTGGCTTGGCCGGGCGTCGGCGCGGCTCCGGCTCGGGCTTGGCTTGGCCGGGCGTCGGGGCGGGCTGGCACTCGGGCTTGGGCTGCGCCCGGCCCCGGCTTGGCTGGTCTCCTGCTTGGCTGGGCTCGGGCTGGGCGTCGGGGCGGGGCTGGGCGTCGGGGCGGGGCGGGCTTGGGGTTGCGTGATCATTCACACCTGGGTTGAGGCCGGTCGGTCGATCTCGCCTTCCGCCTGCTCGTCTTGCGTCTGCTCGCCTGCCGCCGGCTCGTCTTCCGTCGGGTGTTCAATTGTCGGATTGCCCCTTTGTTCAACAATCCTTGGCGCCACATGGTCGCCTGGCATTCGGTCTGGCGCGCGGAGCGGTGTTCAATTGGGGGATCGCTCTCTTGTTCAACAATCCTTATGCGTTGACCGGTCGCCTGGATCTCGATTCCCGGTGGGAAACGGTGTTCAGTTAAAGGATTGTTCTATTGTTCAACAATCCTTGCGCTGTCTGGCGGCGGAGGCTGGGTGGAGTGGCGGGTCAGGCGGGGAGTCGGGGTGGGTTCTGTGGGCGGAGGCCGGGAAGCGACACTGGGCGGCATGGTCCGGGCTCCTCGTTTTGCCGCCGGGCGGGCTCGGGCGTTGGGGTTGCCCACCCGCGGTACGACCAATCCCAATCGGTTGCGGCGGGTTGATCGGTGGGTGGGGTGGTTCTACGGGGGGATTGTTGAACGAGGGGATGATCCTCTGGTCATCGATCTCGGGTACGGGGCGTCGCCTGTCACCACGGTGGAGATGGCTGCCCGGCTGCGGCGGATTCGGGCCGATGTGCGGGTTCTCGGGCTCGAGCTCGACGCCGAGCGGGTGGCGGCCGGGGTGGCCGTGGCGGATCCGCCGTGGCTGGAGTTCCGGCGGGGCGGGTTCGAGTTCGCCGGGCGACGGCCCGTGCTGGTGCGGGCGTTCAACGTGCTGCGCCAGTACACCGAGGAGCAGGCGTGGGAAGCCTGGGACACCATGACCTCCCGGCTCGCGCCCGGCGGCGTGCTGGTCGAGGGCACGTGCGACGAGATCGGCCGCCGGTGCGCCTGGGTCTCCCTCACCGCCGACGGCCCCCGCACCTTCACCCTCTCCTGCCTCCCCGCCGACCTCGACACCCCGGGCGACCTGGCCGAACGCCTCCCCAAAACCCTCATCCACCGCAACGTCGAGGGCGAACGCGTCCACGCCCTCCTCACCGACCTCGACACCTGCTGGGCCACGGCCGCGCCGTTCGCACCCTTCGGCCCCCGCGCCCGCTGGGTCGAGACGATCACCCTCCTGGCCCGCACCTGGCCCGTCCTCGACACCCGCAAGCGCTGGCGCCTCGGCGAAATGACCGTGCCCTGGGACGCCGTCAGCCCCTAGGCTCCCCGCCGTGGACTACGCGGACACGCTGCGGCGCCTGGAAATCGAGTACGACGCCCTGCTCGACACCCTCGTCGCCCTGCCACCCGGCGCACCCGTCCCGACCTGTCCGAAGTGGACGGTCCACGACCTGGTCGACCACGTCGCCGGCGTGCACGACTGGGTCGCCCGCTCGCTGCGCACCCCACCGGACGGCGACCGCCCGGCGTGGGGCGACCGCCCGGAGCGGTGGACCGACCTCGTCCCCCACGCCCGCGCGGCCTTCGCCACCATGCTCGACCTCTTCGCCACCACCGACCCGGCCACCCCGACGTGGACCCACGTCAACCCCAAGACCTACGCCCGGGCCGCCCGTCGCCAGCTGCACGAGGCCGCGATCCACCGCCTCGACGCCGAGCACGCCAAGAGCCCCGACGCGCGCCCGACCCACCGGTTCGACCCCGACCTGGCCGCCGACGGCGTCGACGAGTACCTGACCGACATGCTCGGCTACGTCAGCGCCCGCAAGCCGATCACCACCACCGGCCGGATCCTGTTCCACGCCACCGACGCCGGCCGCGGCTGGGAGGTCGCGCTGACCGAAGGCGAACGACCCGTGACCGGCCCGCCCGCGACCAGCCCGGGCACCACCGGCCCGGACACCACCGTCTCGGGCACCGCCGACGAGCTGTTCCGCGCCGTCTGGGACCGCCCGAACCACGCGTCCGTCACCGGCGACCGACACCTCCTGGACTCCCTCCCCAGGCCGTGACCGCGCGTCCGAGGGGATACTGTCCGCCGTGCCCTCGCCTGAGCGTCGCTACGTCATCACCTTCGGCTGCCCGGACCGCACCGGCATCGTCGCCAGGATCTCCTCGTTCCTGGCCGAGCACGGCGGCTGGATCGTGGAGGCGGCCTACCACACCGACCCGGTGACCAACTGGTTCTTCACCCGCCAGGAGGTGCGCGCCGACTCGCTCCCGTTCGACGTCGAGGAGTTGCGCGAGCGCTTCGGCGCGGTGGCCCGCGAACTGGGCGCCAACGCGAACTGGCGCGTCACCGACACGGGTGAACGGCGGCGCGTGGTGATCCTGGTGTCCAAGGAGGGCCACTGCCTGTACGACCTGCTGGGCCGGGTCGCCGCGCAGGAGTTGGACGTCGAGGTGAGCGCGGTCGTCGGCAACCACCCCGACCTCGCGAACATCACCCGCGCGCACGGCATCCCGTTCCACCACGTGCCGTTCCCGCCGAACGACCCGGAGGGCAAGGTCGCGTCCTGGGCCCAGCTGCGCCAGATCGTGGACGGCCACCTGCCGCACGCCGTGGTGCTGGCCCGGTTCATGCAGATCCTGCCGCCCGAGCTGTGCGCGGACTGGGCCGGTCGGGCGTTGAACATCCACCACAGCTTCCTGCCCTCGTTCATCGGCGCGCGCCCGTACCACCAGGCGCACAGCCGCGGCGTGAAGCTGGTCGGCGCGACGTGCCACTACGTCACGGCGGACCTCGACCAGGGTCCGATCGTGGAGCAGGACGTGATCCGGGTCGACCACGGCGACTCGATCTCGGACATGGTCCGCAAGGGCCGCGACATCGAGAAGGTCGTGCTGGCGCGCGGGTTGCGCTGGCACCTGGAAGACCGGGTCCTGGTGCACGGCAACCAGACCGTCATCTTCTGACCTGGGCGAAGCAGGAAACTCCGACGAGTTCTGAACCGATCGGCGACGGCGCACGTGCACCTGTCGTCACCATCGACGCGAACCCCTCGGAGAAACCCGTGCCGCACAAGCATGTCGTGCCCCTTGCTGCCCTCCTGGCCTCGGCGGCCCTCGCCCTGACCGCGTGCTCGACCGCCGGGGCGCCGATCCCCGCCGCCCAGCAGACCAGCGAGAACGCGCCGGCGGACCAGGCCGGCCCGGCGTTCCTGACCGGTTCGGCCCGCTCCAACAAAGCCGACGAGAGTTCCGGCGACCTCGCGCCCCCGAACGCCGCCCAGGAGGTCAGGGACCGGTGGGTGCAGCTGCGCGCGGCGAAGGCAGGCGACCTGGACCCGGTCGTGGTCGACGGCGCGGGCCGCACGCTCTACCGGTTCGACAAGGACACCGCGAACCCGTCGAAGTCCTCGTGCGACGGCGACTGCGCGAAGACCTGGCCGCCGGTCACGATCGCCAAGGGCGGCAAGGTGTTCATCACCGGCGTCCGCAAGGCCGACGTCGGCGTCGTGACCCGCTCCGACGGCAGCCGCCAGCTCACGATCGCGGGGTGGCCGGTGTACCGCTTCGGCAAGGACGCCAAGCCCGGCGACACGCTGGGCCAGGGCGTCGGCGGGACGTGGTTCGGCGTCACGCCGGACGGGAAGAAGGCCGGCGCGACCAAGCCGACCCCGCCCACGAGCGACCCCGCCGCGAAGCCCGCGACATCCGCGACCCTGTTCTCCGGCAAGAACTTCGATGACGTCACCGGCAACAACTTCGCCACCGGCATCGCCGGGCCGGGCTGCCAGGACGTGCGCGGCGACTTCCTCTCGGTCGCGGTGGACGGCGCGGTGAAGCTGTGGTCCGAGCCCGGCTGCAAGGGCACGTCGAAGGTGGTCACCGCCGACGTGGCCGACGTGACCGCGCTCGGCTTCCCGAACGGCCCGAAGTCCCTGTTCTTCTAGCAACCGCGTGCACCGATTCCGCCGACCCGGTCACCCGATCGGGTCGGCGGACGTACGCTGCGGCCGTGCGCACCGAGATCAAGGACGTCGCGACCGCCGTCGCCGCCGACGACCTGCGTGGAGCCGTGCTGATCGGCCTGGACCTGACCGACGTGGACCTGCGCGTGCCGCTGGACGGCGCGCTGTTCCTCGGCTGCGCGTTGGCGGCCGCGACCCGCCGCCGGGCCGAGGCGGCAGGCGCGCTGCTGTTCCCGACCATCCCCGACCTGCCCTACGAGGTCTACCGGTCGCGCCTGTACACCCCGGCCGAGCTGTTCGCGGGCTTCGACCCGGCCGACCCGGCGTCCTACGCGGACACCCCGGACGCCCGGATCTACCGGCACAGCAAGCAGCAGGGCCACCACCCGGACCCGTTGCACGCGCTCGCCGAACGCCTGCACGACCACGCGATCACCGAGGCGCTGGACGAGGTGCTGACCGGCGCGCCGGTCGCGGTGATGGGCGGTCACGCGCTGGGCCGCGACACGGCGGGCTACCGGCGCGCGGTCGAGCTCGGCGCGGCGCTGGGCGAGGCCGGCTTCACCGTGCTGACCGGCGGCGGCCCGGGCGCGATGGAGGCCGTGCCGCTCGGCGTGCGGATCGGCGTGGACGACGCGGTGCTCAAGGAATTGGCGCAGGCGCCCAAGTTCGGCCACGACGCGGAGTCCATCGGCCGCTGGATCGGCGCCTTCCCGACCGACCTCCCGACCTCCGCGACGCCGCGCACGATCGGCATCCCCACCTGGTTCTACGGCCACGAGCCGCCGAACCCGGCGTGCGAGCTGCACGCCAAGTACTTCGCGAACTCGGTGCGCGAGGAAGGTCTGCTGACCGTGGCGACGGGCGGCATCGTGTACACGCCGGGCAGCGCCGGCACCGTCCAGGAGGTCTTCCAGGACTACACCCAGAACCACTACGGCTCGGTCGGCCCGGCCGCGCCGATGGTGTTCCTGGGCAAGGACTTCTGGACCTCGGAGGTCCCCGCCGCGCCCCTCGTGCGGCAGCTGGCCCGCGGCCGCGAGGCCGAGCGCTGGATCCTGGTCACCGACGACGCGGCCGAAGCCGTCGCCCTGCTCCGCGAGTACGCCGCGGAGTTCCCCGCCTGAGCCGACCGCTCAGTCCAGCGACAGCGCACCCACCTCCCGCGCCACCGACGACTCCTCCGCGGCCAACGCCGCGACCAGTTCCGCCTGCACGCCCTTCACCGCGTCGACCAGCTTGACGAACGCGCCCGGCGTCAGCGCCAGGTCGACGTCGCGGTCGAACGCCACCTCCACCCGGTTGTCGGGCATCACGCGCATCCGGATGTCGACGGCGTCCTTGAGCGACACGTAGGCGCTCGCGGTGACTGCTGCGGACATGAGCGGGTCTCCTCTCCTCGGTTCGGCGCGACTGCTACGTTGTGGCCTCGCACCGCTTGTTGTGCTGCCACAACACAGAGTGCCTATGCAGTGCAAGGAATGCAAGAGCCGAGGTGCTCTGCATTCATCATTCGTACCCATTCGGATTAACCGGAGGCCAGGATCATGGGACCGGGCGCACTTGCCCACGCGGAGCACGACGAACCCGGGCCGATCGTGCAGAAGCTGATCTTCGGCGCACGGCTCAAGGAGCTGAGGGAAACCTCCCGCCTGACCGTCGACGACGCCTCCGACGCGATCACCGCACGCCTTCCCAAGGAGGGCACGCGCAAGCGCAAAGGCATGTACGAGGGGAAACTCAGCAAGATCGAGAGCGGCACCCTCCGCATGGACGAGGAGGAGTTGGAGGCCGCGCTCGCGGTCTACCGGGTCACCGGCCCGGAGGCGGAGGACCTGCGCAACCTCGGCGTCCAGGCCCGGCGCAAGCAGCCCAAGGTCCGGGTCCCGGACCACTCACGGCGGTTCGTCTGGCTGGAGCACGCGGCCGACCAGATCGCGGAGCACTACCCGTGCGCACTCCCGGGCAACCTCCAGACCAGGCAGTACGCACTCGCGCAGCTGAGCACCAGCCTCGTGGTCTCGCCACCCGAGATGGAGTCGATGGCGGTGGAACGGGTGGCCCGGGGCGACCGCTTCACCACCGACCCGAACCGGTTGCTCCACGTCCTGCTGGACGAGGAAGCGCTTCGGCGGCAGATCGGCACACCGGCGGTCATGTCCGAACAGCTCGACCGGTTGCTGGTGTTCGCCGACCTGCCGAACGTGACCATCCAGGTCATCCCCACCTCGGTCGGGTCGCACGCCGCGCTCGGGTACTCGTTCAGCATGCTCTACATCGCCGAGGCCAAAGCCCACATCGTCTACGTCGAGACGCTCACCTCGGCCGAATACCTCGATCGCCCGCACCATGTCGATCGCTATAAGATCGCGTTTGAGCTGGCCGAAAAGGTGGCCCTCAAGCCCTCCGAATCGGCCGCGTTCCTCCACGCTCTCAAGCGCGACATGTAGGGAGGCACGGCACATGACGAATGCCGGTCAGTGGACCCACGCCCGGTGGAAGACCAGCAGTCGCAGCCAGAGCGGGGCGCAGTGCGTCGAGGCCGCGTCGGACGGTGCGGTCGCGGTGCGGGACAGCAAGAACCGGGGCGCGGGCATGCTCGTGTTCCCGGCCCGTAGTTGGGCCGGTTTCACGGCGCACCTGAAGCGCTAGCGGGCCACGCCTTCGACAACCTCGGCGCCGGGCAGCTTGGCCAGCACCTCGCCCGGTACCAACAACTTGCTGCCCCGGATGCCGCTGCCGATCACCAGTTCCGGTGCGGCGGCGACCTCCGGGGACAGCAGGATCGGCCAGTCGGCCGGCAGTCCCACGGGCGTGATGCCGCCGTACTCCATGCCGGTGATCGACACCGCGTCGTCCATGGGCGCGAACGACGCACGCCGCGCGTCCAGCCGCCGCCGCACCACGCCGTTGACGTCGGCACGCGTCGTCGCCAGCACCACGCACGCCGCGTACCGCACCGCGTCACCGCGCTTGCCGGCCACCACGACGCAGTTCGCGGACGCCTCCAGCGGCGAGCCGTAGTGCGCGCAGAACTCGGCCGTGTCGGCCAGGGTCGGGTCGATCTCGGACACCGCCAACCGGTCGGCGTCGGCGAACGTCCGGAGCAGCGCCGCCACCGGGTCGGCCAGCAGGTCGAGCCGGTCGAGGGCGGGAACGGGCGTCAGGGTTCCTGCGATGGTCCACACCCCGCCCATCCTGCCGGCTCGCCTTGACCTTGACGCGGCGTCAACCTCTAGCGTGGTCCGCGTCAGGGAGGGGAACGGGAATGTCCTGGTCGATCGCACAGGTCGCGCGGATGTCGAAGGTGACGTCGCGGACGCTGCGGCACTACGACTCGATCGGTCTGCTGCCGCCCGCGTGGGTCGGCGACAACGGCTACCGCTACTACGAGCGGGAGCAGTTGCTGCGGCTCCAGCGGATCCTGCTGCTGCGCGACCTCGGGCTCGGGTTGGACACCGTGGCCGAGGTGCTCGACGGCCGGCACCGCGAGGTCGACGTGCTGCGCAACCACCGGCGGTGGCTGCACGCCGAGCAGGAACGGCTGGCCACGTTGGCGAGCACCGTGACCCGCACCATCGAGGAGTTGGAAGGGGGTGCCGAAATGGGCGCCGAGGAGTTGTTCGACGGTTTCGACGCCGAGACGCAGGCGCGCTACGAGGCCGAACTCGTGGAGCGGTTCGGCGAGGGCGTGCAGCCGTACGTGGACGAGACCAAGCGCCGGATGGGCGGCTGGACGAAGGCCGACGCCGCGGGGTTCAAGGCCGAGTGGGCCGCGATCCTGAGCGCGTACGCGGGGCTGGCGGGCGCGGGCGTGCCGGTGGACGCGCCGGAGACCGTCGAGGTCACCGACCGCCACCACGCGTGGATCCGGCGCAGCTGGACGCCGGACCGCGAGTCCTACACCGGTCTCGGGCGGTTCTACGTGGACTCGCCCGAGTTCAAGGCGCAGTTCGAGGAGCGGCTCGACGGTCTCGCCGAGTACGTGCGCGACGCCATCGCGCACTACGCGCTCGTGCGGCTGTAGGACCATTACCGGTGGGGAGGTGCACATCCCCACCGGCGGGTGGTGTCAGAGCCCGAACGCGGTGGTCGCCGCCTCGTCGAACGCGGCGAGGTCGTCGGGGTTCCGGCTGGTCACGAGCGTCCAGCCGTGCGCGTCGCACACCCGGACCTCCTCGTCGGCCCAGTCCGCGCCCGCGTTGCGCAGGTCGGTCCGCAGGCTCGGGAACGAGGTGACCCGCTTGCCGCGCACCACGTCCGCCTCGACCAGCAGCCACGGCCCGTGGCAGATCGCGGCGATCGGCTTGCCCGCCGCCACGTGCGCCTTCACGAAGGCCACGGCGTCCTTGTCCAAGCGCAGGAAATCGGCGTTCGCGACACCGCCGGGCAGCACCACGGCGTCGTAGTCCGCCGGGTCCGCGTGCGCGAACGGCACGTCGACGTCGAACGCGTCGGCCGGGTCGAGGTGGTGGAACCCCCGGACCTGCCCGAGCTTCGGCGCGAGCAACCTCGGTTGCGCGCCGGCCTTCTCCAGGTGCGCCCACGGGTCGGTCAGCTCGACCTGCTCGATGCCTTCCGACGCGACCAGGAACGCGATCTTCTTCAGTTCGTCGGCCATGCCCCGGGGCTACCCGAGACGAAGTCGGCCAACCACCCGCGCACGTCGCGCCGGGCCGCGGGCCACGACTCGACCAGCTCCAACCGGCCGTTCGGGAACGCGGCCGCGGTGGCCTTGGCCACCTCCTCGGGGTGCAGCGGGTCGTTCGCCGCCCCGATCACCAGCACGGGCGCCCGCACCGCGGCGAGCACCGCGCGGTCGGCGACGGGGGTCTGCCCGGGCAGTTGCGCCAACGCCGCGTCCAACCGCGTGAAGGCCCAGCGCCGCTGGGCGAGGTAGTCGGGAGGACCCTCGACAGAGGTGATCGCGTCCTCGCGGGACAGCAGCGGGCGCGGTTCGTCCAGCACGGCGGGCAGCAGCAGCGCCACCCGCTCGAACGCGTCGGGTTCCTCGGCCAGTGCCGCCACGAGCGCGCCGGCGGTCAACGACACCCCGATCGCCCTGGTCGCGCCGACCTCGCGCGCGACGGCCAGCAGGTCGCGGCCGATCCGGCGGTAGTCCCAGTAGCCCTCGGGCGCGTCGGGCTCGTCGCCGTGCGACGGCAGCGTCACGACGACCTTCGTGCCGGGCAGGCCGGAGGCCGGGACGCGCGCCTCGCCGGGCGTGGCGCCGAGACCGTGGCCGACCAGCGTCACGGGCAGACCGGAGCCGTGGCCCCGGTGGCTCACCAACGGGGTCCGCGCTGGATCTCGATCAGCTTCGGCCGCACGTCGACCAGGTACACGGTGACCGCGACCAGGCCCGCCAACCAGAACATCCCGCCCGGCCCGTAGAGCTTGAACAGCAGCAGCGCGAACGTGCCGCCGCCGGTGATCCCGAGCCACGCGGGTTTGGTCAGGCGCTCGGCCGCCTGGTAGGCATCCGCACTCTGCGACACCGCGTGGGCGAAGGCGAACACACCCAGGATCAGCGCCGCGTAGTACAGGAAGAACAGAACCCAGTAGTCGAGGTAGACCGGGCTGAATGGGGGGAAGCCGGGAAACACCTCCCCAGCCTACGTGCGCGGCGCAACCCCGGTGGGGCGGACGGACGGGCGTCGGTTCGGCGAGTCGCCCGCCCGGCGCGGCGGGACGTCCCGGCGTGGGACGTCCCGCCGGGCGTCACTCCGCGGTCGGAGGGGTCGGGCCGGTCTTGCGGCCCGCGGTCGCCCGGGTGGTGGTCGACGGCTTGCGCGGCGCGGTGCGGTCGGCGGTCCGGCGCGCCGTGGTGCGGACCTCGTGCGCGACCTCGCCGCCGGCGTCCACCAGCGTCTCGGCCAGCTTCTCGGTGGCCTCGTCCACGTCGTCGGCGACCTTCTCGCCGACGGTGCGGGTCCGGCGGGTCACCTTGCCGAGCACGTCGTCGGTGATCTCGCGGGCGTCGGCGGCGGCGGCCTCGGTGCGCTTCTGCACGTTCTCGACCGCCTCCTCGACCTGCGAGAGCGCCTTCTGCACCTGCGGCTGGGCCTTCAGCTTGTCCAGCGCCTCCTGGCCGTGCTCGGCCAGGAACTGGTAGAGGTTCAGCGCCGACTGCGTGTAAGCGTCGACCACCCGGCGCAGCTCGGCCGGGTCGAACCGGGTCGTCTCGGCGGCCTGCTTGGCCGACTCGGCGCGCTCGCGCGCCTTGCCGAGCGCCTCGACGACCGCCTTCGCGGCGAGGTCGCCGGCGCCCAGGGCGGCCAGCAGCGGTGTACGGGCGGCGGCCACGGCCTGCTCGCCCGCCTTGCGCAGCTCCTCGGTGGTGGGCAGGTTCGGCATGGAGATCACTCCTCGGGCTTCGGTTGGCCGGCGGCGTTCTCCCGCCGGAAGGACTCGTAGACGTCGAGCAGCACCTGCTTCTGCCGCTCGGTGAGATCGGGCGCGGCGACGATGGCGTCGGCCAGCGCGCCGCCTTCGCGCTGCTGGAGGAACCCGGCCTCGACGTAGAGCGCCTCGGCCGAGATCCGCAGCCCCTTGGCGATCTGCTGGAGGATCTCCGCGCTCGGTCGGCGCAGGCCCCGCTCGATCTGGCTGAGGTACGGGTTGGACACCCCGGCGAGCTTCGCGAGCTGCCGCAGGGAGATCTTCGCGGTGTTGCGCTGCTCGCGGATGTACTCGCCGATGCCCCGGCCGAGGTCGGCGACCGCCTGGTCGATGGACTTGTCCACTGGTCGGCACCTCCCCGGTCCACGATCGACCGTACGCGGAGGTGCTAGCTCCTGCAAGCGCTCTGCTAGCAACCGGCGCGTGGGCTCGCCCACAGCGCCTCCCGCAGGACTACGGTGAGTCGGGTGGACGTCGCCTCCCGGCTGCGCGCAGCGCTGGCCGACTCGCTGGTGGCCGCCGGCGTGCTGCGCGACCCCCGCTGGGAGGCCGCGTTTCGGCAGGTGCCGAGGCACGTCTTCCTCCCGGGCTGCTTCACCCAGAACCGCGACGGCAGCTGGTCGGCGGTGCGCGCAGGCGATCGGGACCACCTGTCGCTGGTCTACCGCAACGACGTCTGCGTGACCCAGCTGAACGGCTCGACCGCCGCCTGGCTGCAAGCACCCGGAGCGGTGCGCGGCGTGCCGACGAGCTCGTCGTCGATGCCGACGATCATGGCGATCATGCTGGAGGCGCTCGACCTCGAGCCCGGCTCGCGGGTGCTGGAGATCGGCACCGGCACGGGCTACAACGCGGCTCTGCTGAGCCATTTCCTGGGCGCCGGGAACGTCACGTCGGTCGACGTCGACCCGGACGTGCTGGCCGCCGCGCGGACCCACCTCGAGGCCGCCGGCTTCGCGCCCACGTGCGCGCTGGCCGACGGCGAGCGCGGTCACCCGCCGGCCGCCCCGTACACCCACGTGCTGGGCACCTGCGCGGTCTCCCGGGTGCCCGCGGCCTGGTTGGCCCAGGTGGTCGACGGCGGGGTGATCGTCACCACGCTGAACCGGCCGCTGGGCGCGGGTCTGCTCAAGCTCCGGGTCCACGAAGGCACCGCCACCGGGCCGGTCCTCCAGGAGGACGGCCGGTTCATGCCGTTGCGCGCGCACACGCCGACCTGGGCCGACGAGGCCCTGCACCGCGCCCTGGCCGACGTGCCGACCACCAGGCGCACCACGTTGCTGCCCGCGCGGGCGGTGCTGGACCCGGCGAGCCCCTTCGAGTTCTTCGCCGGCCTGACCGTCCCCGGCGTGGTCACCGCGCTCTCGCCGGCCCGGCTGGTGCACCCCGACGGCTCGTGGGTCCGGCACGAGGGCGCCGCGGTCGCCCAGGGCGGTCCCCGCGCGCTGTGGACGCTCCTGGAGGAGGCGCACAAGCGGTGGCACGCGCTGCGCACCCCGCGCCGCCAGGACTTCACCTACACCGCGACGTCGTCCGCCGCCCACTTCACGCACACCGCGACCGGGCGGACCTGGCCCGCCTGACCCCCGGTCAGTCGAACAGGTCCTCCAGGAAGCTCCGCCGTCGCGGCGGGTACCCGTACCCCGGGTGACCACCGGGGTAGACCGGCGGTGGCACGCCGGTGCCCGGCGGCGGCTGGTACGGCGGCGGTGCCCCACCGGGCGAGGCGGGCGGTGCGCTGTAGGGCGCGGGCTGACCCGGGTACGGCGCGGGTTGGGCGTCGTAGGGCGCGGGTCGACCGCCGTACGGCGCCGGCTGGGCGTAGTGGTCGCGCTCGGCCGCGACGATCTGCTCCAGCTCGCCGCCGTCCAGGAACACGCCCTTGCAGTTGTCGCACTGCTCGATGTGGACCGCGCCACGCGTGATCGTCTTCATCAGGTCGGCGCACTTGGGGCAGATCACGTGGTCGAGGGTACGCACGACACAGCGGTAGCCGTGTCACCACGGCGGGTCACCGGTGGGCCATGATGCCGGGGTGTCGAGATCTCGTCAGCGGTTCGTCCTCGTCGGGTGTGTGCTCACGGCCGTGCTCACCGCGGCCGGGCTGTTCGTGACCGACTACGGCATCGACCCCGACCTGTGGCTGGTCGGGCTGGCCCTCGGTTTCCTGCTGTTCCTGGCCGCGCTCGACCCGTGGTTGCACCGCCGCCGCGCGGCCGTCCTGGCCACCGACGCGCACCTGGACGCCGCCGCGCGCGACCTCACCACCGCCCTGCGCGCGCAGTGGGCCGAGGAAACCCGCGCCCGCGGCCTGGACGACCTCCTCGACCTGCACTGGAGTTCGCCGGACGGCTCCGCGCCGCCGGGACGCAGCGACGCCGTCGTCGGCGCGTTCGAACGCCAGCACGCCCACCGCCTGGTGCTGCTCGGCGAACCGGGCTCGGGCAAGAGCACCACCGCGATGCTGCTCACCCGCGGGCTGCTCGACCGCTACGACGGCGGCCCGGTGCCGCTCCTGCTGTCGCTGTCCTCCTGGGACCCGGAGCACGAGGACGTCCGCGCCTGGCTCACCCGCAGGCTCTACGAGGACCACCCGGCGCTGCGCAACAGCGAGCTGTACGGCAGCTACGCGGGCGACCTGATGGTCGAGCAACGCCGCGTGCTGCCCGTGCTGGACGGCCTCGACCAGGTCCGGCACCGCGCCGACGCGCTGGACAAGCTCGTCCGGGCGTTCCCCGCGCACACCCCGCTGGTGCTCACCTGCCGCGCCCACGAGTTCGAGGGCCTGACCGTGCCGGGCGCGGACGTGGTCGAACTGCACCCGCTCGACCACGAGGAGATCGCCGGGTACCTGCGCGCCCACGCGGACCCGGTGACCGCCGCGCGCTGGGAGCCGATCTTCCTGCACCTGCGCGGCGAACCCGACGGCCGGCTGGCGACCGCGCTGGCCACGCCCCTCGCGGTGTGGCTCGCGGGCACCGTCTACGCCTACGGCGAGCCGAGCGAACTGCTCGACCGGACCCGGTTCCCGGACCGCCGCTCGATCGAGGACCACCTGGTGGACAGCGTGGTCGACCAGGCCTTCGGCGACCGCGGCATCGCCCACCAGGTCGGCGCGAGCCAGGTGTGGCCGCGCGACCGGGCCCGCCGCTGGCTCGCGTTCCTGGCGTCCGCGATGGACCGCCGCGGCACCCGCGAGCTGGCCTGGTGGGAACTGCGCCGCTCGGTGCACGCGACGTGGTTGGCCCTGCTGGGCGCGCTGGTCCTGGGTTCGATCGGCGGGTTCGGCGTCGGCTGGCTGATGGCGTACGCGAGCACGCCGAAGCTCGCGCCCGTCACCGGTCTGGCCGCCGGTGTCGCGGTGGCGGTGGCCGCGCTGTCCGCCTCGCGGGACCGCGCGCCGAAGCCGCGACTGGGCGTGTGGCGCAGTCTCGTGGTGGTCAGCGGGGTGGTCGGCACGGCCGTAGGACTCGTGTTCGGCGCGCTCTACGGCCTGTCCGCCGGTCTCGTCGTCGGCCTGGGTCTGGCGGTCGCCAGCGCGCTGCGGTTCGCGCTGGGCAGCAGCGCCGAGCTGACCCACCCGTCGAGCCCGCAGTGGACGATGGCCCGCGACCGGGTCGCCGTGTGGACCGGGTCGCTGGTGCTCGCGGTGGTGTTCGGCGGCGCGGCGGGCCTGGTCTTCGGGCCGTACCAGACGGGCATGGTCGGGCTCGGGCTCGCCTGCGGGCTGCTGCTCGGGTTCACCCTGTCGGTGCTGCACCTGCGCTGGTGGTGGTTCACCGTGGCCCGCGTGTGGCTCGCGGCGCGCGGCAAGCTGCCGTGGGAGCTGACCGTGTTCCTGGACGACGCGCGCAAGCTGGGCGTGCTGCGGCAGGCGGGCGCGTGCCACCAGTTCCGGCACGCGCTCGTCCAGGACCGGCTGACCGGCCGGGCGTCAGGCGTTGAGCTTGTGCAGCCGCCGGATCGCCTCGTCTAGCACCTCGTCGCGCTTGCAGAACGCGAACCGCACCAGGTGCCGCCACTCGTCCGGGTGATCGGTGAACACCTGCACCGGCACCGCGGCCACGCCGATCCGCTCGGGCAGCGCCCGGCACAGCTCCGCGCCGTCGGCGAACCCGAGCGGGCGCACGTCGGCGGTGATGAAGTACGTGCCCTCGCTCGGCCGCACCGCGAAGCCGGCCTCGGCCAGCCCGTCCGCGAGCCGGGAACGCTTGTCCTGCAACGACAACCGCAGCTGCTCGACCCACGGCAGCTCCTCGCGCAGCGCGTGCGCCACGGCCGGCTGGAACGGCGCGCCGCCGACGAAGGTCAGGAACTGCTTGGCCGCCCGCACCGCGCCGACCAGCTCCGGCGTCGCGCACACCCAGCCGATCTTCCAGCCGGTGCAGTTGAAGCTCTTGCCGGCGCTGGAGATCGTCACGGTCCGCTCGCGCATGCCCGGCAACGTGGCCAGCGGCACGTGCGCGAGGTCGTCGAACACCAGGTGCTCGTACACCTCGTCGGTGATCGCGACGACGTCGTGCTCGACGCACAGCCGGGCCACGGCGGCCAGCTCCCCGGGCGTGAACACGGTGCCGGTCGGGTTGTGCGGCGTGTTCACCAGCACCGCCCGCGTGCGCGGCCCGAACGCCGCCGCGAGCGCGTCCACGTCCAGCCCCAGCCGCCCGGTCACCGGGTCCTCGACCAGCCCGACGGTCCGCCTGGTCGCACCCGCCAGCGCCACCGACGCCGCGTACGAGTCGTAGTACGGCTCGATCAGCACGACCTCGTCGCCCGGCTCGACCAGACCCAGCAGCGCCGACGCGATCGCCTCGGTCGCGCCCACGGTGACCAGCACCTCGGTGTCCGGGTCGTACTCGACGCCGTACCGGGAGCGGTGCGCGGCGATCGCCTGCCGCAGCTCCGGGATCCCCGGCCCGGGCGGGTACTGGTTGACCCCGCCGTCGATCGCGGCCTTGGCCGCCTCCAGCATCCCGACGGGCCCGTCGGTGTCCGGGAAACCCTGCCCGAGGTTCACCGCTCCGTGGCGGTTCGCCAACGCGGTCATCTCCGCGAAGATCGTCGAGGTGAAGGGACGCATCCTGGTGACCAGCTCCGGTGACCGCACAACACCGAATCTTCACGGACAATGGCGGCGTGGAGCAACTGACCTCGGCCGACCAGCTCAAGCGCCAGGGCCTGCGCCGGATGAAACTCGTCGCGGCCGGTTTCCTGCTCGCCGCGACCGCGATCTTCTTCGCGGCGCTCGCGTTCGAGGCCGGCGGACCCGCCTGGATCGGGTACCTGCGCGCCGCGGCGGAGGCCGGGATGGTCGGCGCGCTCGCCGACTGGTTCGCGGTCACCGCGCTGTTCCGCAGGCCGCTGGGCCTGCCGATCCCGCACACCGCGATCATCCCCAGCCGCAAGAACGCGTTCGGCGACGCGCTGGGGTCGTTCGTCGGGCAGAACTTCCTGTCCGAGGCGGTGGTGAAGGACAAGCTGCGCCGGGTCGGCGTCGGCAAGCGGCTCGGCGAGTGGCTGGTCCGCGAGGAGAACGCGGAGCGGGTCACCTCCGAGCTGGCCAACGTGATCAAGGGCGCGGTCACCGTGCTGCGGGACGAGGACGTGCAGGCGGTCGTGGAACAGGCCGTGGTGCGCCGGCTGACCGACCAGCCGTGGGGTCCGCCGCTGGGCAAGCTGCTCGGCCAGGTGCTCGGCGACGGCGCGCACCACAAGCTCGTGGACCTGATGTGCGACCGCGCCTACGACTGGGTGCGGGACAACTACGACAAGGTCAGCCACGTGGTGTCGGACCGCGCGCCGTCGTGGTCGCCCAAGTTCGTGGACTCGATGCTCGGCGACAAGGTCTACAACGAGCTGCTGAACTTCGCGTGGGCGGTGAAGACCGACGTCAACCACCCGATGCGGCTCGCGGTCGACCAGTTCCTGATCGAGTTCGCCGCCGACCTGCGCACCGACCCGGCGACCATGCAGCGCGCCGAGCAGGTGAAGCAGCAGGTCATCGGCCACCCGGACGTGCAACGCCTGATCGGGTCCGCGTGGGGCACCGCGAAGGGCATGCTGCTGGACGCGGCCGAGGACCCGTCGTCCGAACTGCGCCGCCGGGTGCGCGAGGGGCTGACGTCGTTCGGCGCGAAGCTGGTGGGCGACGAGGCCGTGCGCGCCAAGGTCGACGGCTGGCTGGAGGGCGCGGCCGGGTACGTCGTGGCGAACTACCGCGACGAGATCACCACGCTGATCACCGACACGGTCGAGCGGTGGGACGCCGAGGAGACCTCGCGCAAGATCGAACTCCAGGTCGGCCGCGACCTTCAGTTCATCCGCATCAACGGCACCGTGGTCGGCGCACTGGCCGGCCTGGTGATCTACGCGGTGGGCCAACTGGTCGTCTAGCCACGACGCACACCCGCCAGGACGCGCCGAGCGACGCCCTCCGGAGCGCACCGACCTCGACGCACCGGGCGACCACGCGGCACTAGGTGACGCTCAGTGCCCGCCGCTCCCGCCAGTTGCGCGCCTTCTCCCGGTTGCCGCACACCTGCATCGAGCACCAGGTGCGCGAACGGTTGCGCGAGCGGTCGTAGAAGGCCCACCGGCAGCCGTCCGCCTGGCAGATCTTGAACCGCTCCCACGAGCCGAGGACGGCGAGCCTGGCCGCCGCGCCCAGCACCGCGCCGACCGCGTCCGCGCTGGCCAACGTCGGCACGCCGTGACTCAGGTCGACCCGGATGACACCCGCGGCGGGTGTCGGGTCGGGCCCGTCGTGGCGTTCGCCCAGTGACGACCGCAACGAGTTCCGGACCGCTCGCGCCTCGTCCGGGTCGCCCGCGAGCCCCAGGTCACGCTCGGTGACCCAAAGACTCCAGGTGCCGGCGTCGTCCAGCACGTCGGTGCCGAGTTCGAGGTCCCGGGTGTTCAGGAAAGCGAGCAGCAGCTCCACATCGTGTTCCGCATCGCCGGCTCGACCGTGCGCGAAATCCGCGTGGTCCCAGCCGGCCGCCAGACCAGTCACACCTCCACTGTAGGCGTCACGGCGCGCTCATGTGGGCAAGTAACCGTCAAGTGGTTTTCAAGGGTTACCCCGTTGACCCGCCCGGATGACCGCCGATCAGGCTATGAACCATGTGTATACCTCGTGTGTATAGTCGCCCACATGTCGATCGGACACACCCTCCTCGGCCTGCTGGAAAAGGGCCCGAGACACGGTTACGACCTCAAGAAGGCCTACGACGAGCGCTTCGGCCAGGACCGGCCGCTGCACTACGGGCAGGTCTACACGACGCTGTCCCGCCTGCTGCGCAACGGCCTCGTGCAGGAGGCCGGCGTCGAGGCGGGCGACGGGCCCGAGCGCAAGCGCTACGCGATCACCGACGCCGGCGTGACGGACGTGGAGCAGTGGCTGGCCACGCCGGAGAAGCCCGAGCCGTACCTCCAGAACACGCTGTACACGAAGGTCGTGCTGGCCCTGCTGTCCGACCGCAGCGCGGACGACGTCCTCGACACCCAGCGCGCCGCCCACCTGGGCTCCATGCGCGCCCTGACCCGCCGCAAGGCCGCGGGCGACCTGGTGGACCAGCTGATCTGCGACCACGCCCTGTTCCACCTGGAAGCCGACCTGCGCTGGCTGGAACTCACCGCCGCCCGCCTGTCCGCCCTCCGGGCCAGCGTCGGCACCACGCCCTCCCCGACCTCGTCCACCCGACCGGAGCCGACCCCGTGACCGCCATCCTGGAAGCCGTCGACCTGCACAAGTCGTTCGGCCCGACCCCCGCTCTGGACGGCGCGGGCCTGAGCCTGCACGCCGGCGAGGTCGTCGCCGTGATGGGTCCGTCGGGCTCGGGCAAGTCCACCCTCCTGCACTGCCTGGCCGGGATCCTGACCCCCGACACGGGCACCGTCCGCTACCGCGACGCCCTGCTCAGCTCGATGTCCGACACCCGGCGCAGCGACCTGCGCCGCACCGACTTCGGCTTCGTGTTCCAGTTCGGCCAGCTCGTGCCCGAGCTGAGCTGCCTGGAGAACGTGGCGCTGCCGCTGCGCCTGGGCGGCGTGAAGCGCCGCGCCGCGGAAGCCCGCGCCCGCGAGTGGCTGGAGCGCCTGGAGGTCGCCGACGTCGCCGCGAAGCGCCCCGGCGAGACGTCCGGCGGTCAGGGCCAGCGCGTCGCCGTGGCCCGCGCCCTGGTCACCGGCCCGCGCGTGGTGTTCGCCGACGAGCCGACCGGCGCGCTCGACTCGCTGAACGGCGAGCGCGTCATGCAGCTCCTGGTCACCGCGGCCCGCGACACCAACGCCGCCGTCGTGCTGGTCACCCACGAGCCCAGGGTGGCCGCGTACTCGGACCGCGAGGTGGTCGTCCGCGACGGCCGGTCCCGCGAAACGGAGTTCGCCCGGTGAAGTCCTGGACCTCCGACCTCCTCCTGGGCGTCCGCCTGGCCCTGGGCGGCGGCCGCACCTCGTGGGCCCGCCTCGCCCTCACCGCGGTGGGCATCGGCATCGGCGTCGCCCTGCTGCTGACCGCGTCGTCCGTGCCGACGATCCTCTCCGCCCGCGACCGGCACCAGGCCGAGAACCAGCCGATCACCGGGGAGAACACCCCGCGCGCCCTGCTGGAGACGCCCTGGGTCACCGAGTACCGCGGCACGCCCATCAGCGGCTCGTTCGTCGAGGCCACCAGCCCGACCTCGCCCGTGCCACCGGGCCTGACCCGGCTACCGGGCGACGGCGAGATCTTCCTGTCGCCCGCCCTGGCCGCCCTGCTCGCCTCCCCGGAGGGCGCCCTGCTCCGCGACCGCTTCCCGCAGCAGGTCGTCGGCAAGATCACCGAGCCGGGCCTCATGGCGCCGAACGACCTCAGGTTCGTAGCCGGCGACTCGTCCCTCGACCCCTCCTCCGCCACGTCGGTGACCGGCTACGGCGGCCAACCCGACGAGATCGCCCAGGACCCGGTGCTGACCCTGCTGATCATGGTCGGCATGGTGGCCCTGCTGTTCCCGGTCCTGGTCTTCGTCGGCGTCAGCACCCGCCTGGCCGCCGCCCAACGCGACCGCAGGCTCTCCGCGCTGCGCCTGGTCGGAGCAGGCGCCCACCGGGTCCGCCGCATCGCCGCCGGCGAATCCCTCCTGGGCGCCCTGGCGGGCCTGGCCACCGGCACCGCCCTGTTCCTCGTCGCCCGCCGGTTCGTGGAGCACGTCGAACTCCTCGGCCTGTCGGTCTTCGTCGGCGACCTGACCCCGGCCGTCGCGCCGACCGTCCTCCTGGTCGTGCTGGTGCCGGTGCTGGCCGTCGCCACGTCCCTGATCGCCATGCGCCGCACCGTGATCGAGCCCCTGGGCGTCGTCCGCCAGACCAAGCCCACCCGCCGCGTCCTGTGGTGGCGCGTCATCCCGCTGATCCTCGGCGTCACGGCCCTCGTCACCCAGGACGGCGCCCTCTACGGCTCCTTCGGCACCACCGCGCAAGTCATCGTGGTGGCCGGCCTGACCCTGACCCTGCTCAGCATCCCCCTGCTGCTCCCGTGGCTGGTGGAACGCGCGGTGTCCCGCCTGAACGTCGGCCCGCCGTCCTGGCAACTGGCCATCCGCCGCCTCCAACTGGAAAGCGGCACCGCGGCCCGCGTGGTGGCAGGCGTCGCGGTGGTCCTGGCCGGCGCCATCGCCCTCCAGTCGATCATGCTCAGTGCCCAGTCCAGGGTCGCGCAGTCCCCCGGCACCGCGGGCGACCGCTCCCACCTGGCGGTGCACCTGAACAACGGCACCCCGGACACCGCCGCCACCCTGCTGGGCATCCTCGACCGCACGGTCGGCAAGGACAACCTGCTCACCCTGCGCTCAACCTCGATCGTGGTGGCGAAAAACCAGTTCCACTCCCTCTACACGGGAACGTGCGACGCCCTCCGCACCCTCGGCGAACTCCCGTCCTGCCAGGACGGAGACGCCTTCCAAATCCCGGAACAAGGCGGCTCGCCATTCCCGGCCGCGGGCACCGAGGTCACGGTGACCACAACCCCCCAGTCCCTGGAGGGCACAACCTGGACAATCCCCCGGAACACCATCGTCCGGCACGCCGAACACAACTACTCGAGCGGCCTGCTGCTCACCCCCCAAGCCCTGGGCACCCTGGAAATCGCCCCGACCTCCATCACCGTGGTCGTCACCGTGGACCCGTCCAACCAGGACACGGCCGAACAGGTCCGCAACGCCACGGCCCCTCTCACCTGGCGCACCCACACCTCCTACGAGGGCGACCTACCCCCCACCAACCAGGCAAAACAATTCGCCAGCATCCGCAAGGCCCTACTGGCAGGCTCCCTGCTGACCCTCGTACTGGCCTCGGCGAGCCTCCTGGTCCTGGCCCTGGAACAAGTCCGAGAACGCCGCCGCCCCCTGGCAGTCCTGGCCGCGACAGGCGTCCCGAAATCCACCCTGGCCACCTCCCTGCTCCTGCAAAACGCCCTCCCCCTACTCCTCGCCCTGGCAACCGGCGTGGCGGTAGGAGGAGAAACAGCCTCACTACTGGTGAGAATCACCGCCGAACCCCCAACCCTGGACTGGGCGGGAATAGCAATCATGACCACAGCCGCAGCCCTGCTGACCCTGGCGGTAACAGCCCTGACCCTCCCGTCCCTGAACAGGGCAACAGCCGCAACAGGCCTACGAGCCGAATAACAAGCCAAGGTCGCGCCCGACCAGACCGGTGGCCTCGCCCTAACCCCCGGAGGCGCTGCCCGTCCGGCGAGGACGCTCTTCAATCCCTGAACAGCACCCACACCCAAACAGACACAGGCCACACCCAAACAAACACACCCTCACACGAGCAACACCCAAACAACACACCCCAAAACAACCTAGGACCCCCACCCCCACCCTCCAGGTTCCCAAGAACACACGATCGTGCCCCACCGGAATCCACACCCCACCCACCCGCCTCCCACCAGACATGGAAACCCCGGAAACCCCCTCCACGGAAACCCTGGTAACCCAAGCCGCCCAGGGAAACGCAGAAGCCTGGCACCACCTGGTAACCCGCTACGAACGCCTCGTCTGGTCCGTCCCCCGCTCCCACCGCCTCCCCCAGGAAGACGCGGCGGACGTCTTCCAAACAACCTGGCTACGCCTCTCGGAAAACCTGACCCGCCTCACCCACCCCCACCGCCTACCGGCCTGGCTGATCACCACAGCCCGCCACGAATCCCTCCGAACCCTCCGCCGCCAAGCCCGGGAACACCCCACACCCACCCTCCCGGAAACCCCGCTCGACCTCCCCACCCCGGAAGACGAAGCCGTCACCCGGGACACCCGATCCCGCCTGTGGCAGGCCTTCACCACCCTCTCCACCCGCTGCCAACAAATCCTCCGCCTGATGGCCTTCGCCCCGGACCTCCCCTTCCGCCACCTGGCCGAAGCGGTCGGCATCCCCGCGAACAGCCTCGGCCCGACCCGCCAACGCTGCCTGGACACGCTCCGCCGCCGCCTCACCGCGGAACCCGCATGAGCCCCACCACCCTCCCGACGCACCACCCCCTGCTGACCGAACTGGCCACCCTGATCAACGAGGCCGACCCGATCCCGCCGCACCTGAAACCGCGCGCAATCGCGACCTTCCACAACCTCGCGGCGCCAAAGAATCACCACTCGTGAATGACAAAATCCACAGTGGAGAGATACCATCCGCAAGTTGCAAGCGGCGCTTGCACATCACAGCGACACCTCCGGAAACCCGCATTCGCAAGCGCCGACACGCACTGCACCGTTCGGCTGACAACACCCCTCACCCGAACGGGTTCTCCTCGGACGTCCACAACGGACATATGTTGGCCACCGAAAGTCGCGGTCCACACGACGGGCCGTGTTCACCAAGGCCCGAGGCAACCCGGACAGCCGCACCCGACCGCCCTTCCGAGTGGGCTTCTCCCGAGAACCCACGAAAATGCCCCGACCAGTGCTACACATACCCCAACGTCGACCTCGAACGGTCCGTCCCGTTCGCCAACACCCGGAACGGTGGTGACGATCCCGTGGCATTCCCGAAGTCCGTGCGCCGCGGCGCGTCACTGCTCCTCCGAGCCGTGGCGGTGGGCGGTCTGGCGACCGCGGCGTGGCTCGTGTGCGGCGGCGCGGCGACCGCGTCCCCCGACGAGTCCACCCCGACCGACGAGCCGACCACCCTGGAAGCCGTGCAGCAGATCGTGGCCGACCACCACGAGGCAGGCGCCGAACTCCTGGCCGGCCTGGTGGCGAACCGCCCCACGGCAGCCTCCTCCACGGCAGCCTCCTCCACGGCCACCTTCTCGACCGCCTCCACCGCCGTCTTCTCCACCACGGCCTTCTCCACGACGGCGATCACCGCCGCACCACCCCAGGCAGCGCCCCAACTCCGCCCGGTGCGGCAGCCGGTCCGCCGCCCCACCACCCACCCGTCGCCGGAGTCCACACCGAGCCAGGCCCAGGTGATCACCTTCGCCGGCACCGACCTCGACTCCGGCACAGGCACAGGCACCACGTTCGAGCAGAGCGGCACCGTGACGAACTCCGTGCCCACGCCGCTCCTCGAAGCGAAGGCCGCGGCCAAAGCCGCCGAAAAAGCCGCAACCGCCCCACCCGCGCCCGCCCCCGCACCACCGGCGGCCGCACCGACGCCCGCACCACCCCGCGTGATCGCCGCGCCGCTCCCCCCGGCGCCGACGTCACCGCTCCCGGTGCGCACCGTCGACCCCACCACCCAGGCCGACACCCCCGCCACCGCCGAAACCCCGGCGCCGTCGGACGTGACCTGGGAGAAGCCCGCACACCACACCCCGGCGCCCGCCCCCCAGCAGACGCCGACGCCGAGCGCGCCGACCGCCGCCTCCTCCGCGGCGCACGACGGCTCGAACGGCCACCGGGGCGGAGCGGTCGCGCTGACCGCGGCCCAGTCCCACCTCCAGCCGAAGCCCACGTGGACGGCGGAGCGCAGAGACGACTGGCCCACTCCAGGCAGCACCCCCGGGCTGCCCAGCACGTCACCGGACTGACCTTCACGGCACCCGTGTGCCCTGATCAGCCCCGCCGACGTAGCGCACTTCCCGCAAGACCCCCCTCGCAGCACACCCAGGACTCCCGTCCTGCCGACCGCGCCCCGGCAGGAACGGGCATGGTCCCGACGCTCACGCTGCCCCTGTGACGCGCCCGGGACCGAACGGGAGCCTGCGGTGCGGGACGCCAATCCCTGGAGCGTCCCCACCGCAGGCCACCGGCAGGCCACATCCCGCGACCGCGACGCCGGCGGGACCACCCGGCTCCCAGCACCCCCGGGACCAGCCAAAACCCCGGCTAGGCCCAGGCTCAGGCGACCGGAACGGACATCGGTTCGGCAGCGGCACCCGCACCGGCGACCGAGGCCGCGACAACCCCGAGCCGACGCGCGGCCTCCCGCAGCACCTCCACCGGCAGCACGTACGGCAGCCGCAAACTCCGCTCGAACCCCCCGTGCGCCCCGAACCGCGACCCCGGCGCCAACCGGATCCCGTGGTTCTGCGCCATCACCGCGATCCGAGTGCTCACCGGCGCGTCCAACTCGCACCACACGCTCAACCCGCCGGCCGGCCGCGAGAACCGCCACCCCGGGCAGTGCTCCCGCAACCCCGCCAACAGCACGTCCCGCTGCACGGCCAGCAGGTCCCGCCGGGGCTGCAACGTGTACGACGGCGAGGACATCAGCTCCGCCAGCACCATCTGGTCGATCACCGCCGACCCGAGGTCCAACGCCGTCCGCGAGGACACCAGTCGGTGCACGACCTCGGTCGACGCCCGGATCCACCCGATCCGCAACCCGCCCCAGTGCGACTTGGACGCCGACCCGGTGGTCACCACGAGGTCCTCGGCGAACGACGCCATCGGCGGCGGCCCGTCGAGCGGGTCGCCGTCCAGGTCCAGTTCCACCACGGTCTCGTCCACGACGAGCGGGGTCCGGGCCCGCCGGGCGATGTCCGCCAGCTCCTCGCGCCCCTGGGCCGACAGCCGGTGCCCGGTCGGGTTGTGGAAGTCCACCACCAGGTACGCCATCCGGGGCGCGGCCTGCCGCAACGCTGCGGCCACGCCGGGCAGATCCCACCCGGTGGAGGTCATCCCGACGGGCACCGGGATCGCCGAGACCGCCTTGATCGCGTCCAGCGCGTTCGGGTAGCTCGGCTGCTCCACCAACACGCGGTCACCCGGTCCGGTGAACAGCCGCAACGTCAACGCCAGAGCGTGCTGGGCTCCGGAGGTGATCACGATCTGGTCCGGCGACGTGGGCAGCCCGCGCTGCTCGAACCGCCGCGCGACCTCGGCCCGCAACGCGGGCAGCCCGTGCTCGTAGTACCCGTGCTCGGCCAGCTCGGCGGGCAACCGCGACCGGACGGCGTCGTACGCGTCGAGCAGCCCGGGCAGGGCCGGCGGCGCGGCGCGGGCCAGGTCCAGCATCGACGTCCCGACCAGCGGGGTGTCGGGGATCGTGCCGAGCGACCCCGACGGCAGGCTGATCCACGACCCGGCGCCGCGCCGCGACGACACCAGCCCCTCGGTCCGCAGCTGGTCGAGCGCCGCGGTGATCATGGTCCGGGACACGGGCAGCGCGTCCGCCATCTCGCGCTCGGCTGGCAGCCTGGTCCCGGCCGGCAGCCGCCCGTCGAGCACCAGCAGCCTGATCGCGGCCGCCAGGTCCGACGAACCCTGCCGCGCGCCCCGACGTCGCCACTCGCCGAGCAAGCGGGCCAACCGGAACCCCGATATGCGTCCACCCGGTGGGATGTCCATGCTCATGTAGCCAATTATTCGTCTTTGGCCCTGGAAAACATAGCCAATCAGCGCACAGTATGGCCACATGCTCGCTGCCTTGACCCAGGTCCCCGTCACCGTCAAACCCGTCCGCCGACTGCCCCAACTCGTCGCGGGCCTGTGGCTCTACGGCGCGAGCATGGCGCTCCAGATCCGGGCCGCGCTCGGCCTGAACCCGTGGGACGTGCTGCACGACGGCCTGACCAAGCGATCCGGCCTGAGCTTCGGCACGATCACCGTGATCGTGGGCGCGCTGGTGCTGCTGTGCTGGATCCCGCTGCGGCAGAGACCGGGCGTCGGCACGGTGGCCAACGTGTTCGTGATCGGCATCGCCGTCGACACCACGTTGGCCCTGGTCCCGGCGCCGGACGCGCTGCTGCCCAGGATCGCCCTGCTGATCGGCGGCATCGTGCTGAACGGCCTGGCCGCCGCGACCTACATCGGCGCCCGGCTCGGTCCCGGCCCGCGCGACGGCCTCACGACCGGGTTCTGCGCGCGGACCGGCACCTCGCTGCGCCTGGTCAAGACGGTGGTCGAGCTGAGCGTGCTCGTGATCGGCTTCCTGCTCGGCGGCACGCTCGGCGTCGGCACCGTGGTCTACGCGCTCGCCATCGGCCCGCTGACCCAGGCGTTCCTGCCGCCGGTCACCTGGGTCGGTTCGCGACCCGCGTCCTGACCTCGACGTAGTCCACCCCCCGGGCGCCGAGCACCTCGCCCACCACCCCGCCGCCCGCCGCCAGGGCGAGCACGAGGTGCTCGGCGCCGAGGTAGCCGTGCCGGAGGTCGCGCACCTCCACCAGCGCCCGTTCCAGCACCTTCCGGGACGCGGGCTCGAACGGCAGCCCGAACAGCCGCTTGCGCCGCGGTGGCGCGACGGCCAGCGCGCCCTCACCGTGCGCGCCCTCGACCGACGCCACGACGAGGTCGACGTCGATGCCCAGTCCGCGCAACGCCTCGGTGTCGGCCTCGGTCAACCCGCCCTTGCGCCGGGCGGTCGCGAACGCCGCCTCCACCTCGGCCCGGTCGACCTCGAACCCGAGCGCGTCCAACTCCCCGAACACCGCGAGCAGCAGGTGCTCCGGCCCGACGGCCGGCGCGCGCAGCCGCTGTGCCTCGCGAACGGCCTGGTGGACGGCTTCCCTGGCCTCGCGGGTGAACCTCTCCCCGATCATCGGTTGCCCCCGTGCTTCTTGTGGACGGCCTGCCTGCTGACGCCGAGTTCGGCGGCGATCTCCTGCCACGACCAGCCCCGGGCGCGGGCGTTGCGCACCTGGACGGCCTCGAGCGTTTCGAGCAACCGGCGCAACGCGCCGACCGCGCGGAGCCCCACCCTCGGGTCCTGGTCGCCCGCGGCGGAGGCGAGTGCTGTTGCCTCAGTCATGCCGTCAACTTTGGTTGACAACAGCCGTTCTGTCAACCCCGGTTGACAACTAGGCTCGGCACACGTGCCGGAGATCAACTGCGCGGAACGGGCCGGAGTCGGACACGACGGCAGGCCCAGACCCACCGAAGACCGGATCGTCCTGCTGAGCAACGCCGTGGTGCTGCTGGACGGCGCCACCTCGCCCACCCCCCGCGAACGCGACGGCGGGTGGCACTCGAGGCACCTGGCCGCCGAGCTGACCACAACGACCGCCCTCGACGGCGACCTGGCCGACGCACTGGCGGCCGCGATCACCCGCCTGCGGGACCGCTTCGACCTCATCCCCGCCGACTCGCCGTCCAGCACGGTCGCGGCACTGCGTTGGACCGACGACACCGTGGACGCCCTCGTGCTGGCGGACAGCCCGATCGTCGTCTTCACCGACCGCGGCCACGAGGTCGTGAGCGACGACCGCCTCGTCCGCGCCCACCGCAACCCCGGCCGGATCGAGGAGTGGCGCAACCGCGACGGCGGCTTCTGGGTCGCCCGGGCCGAACCGGAGGCCGCCCACCGGGCGGTGCGCCGCAGCTGGCCCCGCGCCGAGGTGCGGGCCGTGCTGATCGCCACCGACGGCGTCTCGTGCGGCGTGGACGACTACCACCTGTTCGACTGGCCGGAAGTGTTGGAGATCACCGCGGAAAAGGGCCCGGAAGCCGTGCTCGACGCGATCAGGGCAGCCGAGGAAGGCGATCCGGAACACCTCCGCTGGCCGCGCCGGAAAACACACGACGACCAGGCTTTCGCGGTGATCGTCTTCACACCGCCGGCCGAACCGCGAAAATCACCGGAATAACACCCGAAAAAGGGAGAAGCCCCACCCGGAAATCCGGATGGGGCTTCTCCACGAGGCTGGTGGCCAGGGGCGGGGTCGAACCGCCGACCTACCGCTTTTCAGGCGGTCGCTCGTACCAACTGAGCTACCTGGCCAGGTAGCAACCCGGCCAAGAGCCGAACTGCCTTGCGACCCAGACGGGACTCGAACCCGCGACCTTCGCCGTGACAGGGCGACGCGCTAACCAACTGCGCCACTGGGCCTTGCTTTTTCTATTGTACCGCGTGCCCCCAACGGGATTCGAACCCGCGCTACCGCCTTGAAAGGGCGGGGTCCTAGGCCGCTAGACGATGGGGACCTGAGTTCCGACCGGTCAGCCCTAGTGGGCCACCTTCATCTCCAGGCCCTCCACGCTGTCCGGTGGAAGCATCGTAAGCATAGGGCACGTGTCCCGTCATCTCCAAAACGGGGGTGGCACAAGTTGTTGACCTGCGATTTCCACCCCCGTCATGGCCCGCCGGGTCAGCCCAGGGCGAGGATCCGGTCGGCGAACTCGACCCGTTCGGCGTCGGTCAGCACGCCCAGCGCCTCGTCGAACCGCTCGTCGGTCAGCCGCATGGCCGTCCGCCACCGCTGCGCCAGGTCGTCCCGCCCCTCGACCGACGCCAGCACCGGCTCGTAGTCCTCCGGGCGCCACGCGGTGCGCTCGAACCGGGGGCGACCACCACCCGGGTCCAGCGCGACGGCCTGCGCGACGGTGAGGCCCACGGCGCGCAGCGCGGCGAAGTGGATCCCGCCGCGGAACTCGCGCAGCAGCATCAGCACGTGGCCCAGCCGCGCCGGGTCGTCGGCCGGGCGGGGCGCGTCCCGCCAGCCGCGGAACAGGGCCAGGGCGCCGGGGTCGACCGCGTCGGCCACCCGGAAGCCGAGGTCGGCCACCCGGCCCGGGTCCTCGACGGACGCGAAGGCGCCGCGCGACCACGTCCAGCAGGCCTCGAGGTAGGCGGCCACCGCCCGGTCGGCCGGCAGCGAGCGCACCAGCGCCGCCTCGACCAGCCACTCCGGGAAGATCGCGATCACGGCCGCCACGACGCCGGGCTCGGGATTGCCGAGCACCGCCGTGCGACCGCGGAAGTAGAGCGTTCGAGGAGGCAGGCCGACGGCCTTCTCCTGCTCGGCGAGTTCCGGTGACACCATGAAGGCACCACCCAGTCTGACCAGCGGCTCCTGAGTCCGCTCCGCGACAGGGCTCATTCCATAACAGTGTCACAGAACCGGGTCGCGAGCAATGCTCGGAGCATGCGGGAGCCCCCGGCGGCACCGGGGTGCTCGTCGGGCGGCCGCCGGGAGGAGTCCCGACGGCCGCCCGCCCCGCCTAGCGTTGGACGGGTGGCGCTCCCCCGTCCTCACCCGGTGACAGCCCGAGCATGTCGAGCAGCAACCGGCAGTCCTCGGCGCTCGTCGCGCCCCGTGCGACCGACAACCGCGCCCGGTGCACCTGGTCGTCCGAGACGCGGGACGGCTCCGCGCCGTTCCGCTGGGTCGGCACCCCACCGCCGCCCGGCCTCGACATGGTTTCGTCCTGGTTCCACAGGAATTGACGTACTTCTAGGGACCCGCTCATGACGCCTCCCCGACTTGAGGTTGGCGCGAGGCTAAGCGAGCCCGTCGAATCGCCGCAGCCCCCCGCAGAGTGATTCAGTGACGACCGGGCGTCACTTTCCGTGAAAGCCCACCCGGATCACGACTGCCTAGGGTGTACCCATGACCGAGCCGGACCCACGCCCCCGATCGGATGAAGCGCCGGAGGTCGGGGCGACCGCCCCGCCGGTGCCGACCCCGGAGTCGTTCGCCGCGCTGGAGGCGAACCTGGAAGCCCTGATGAACGACAAGATGAGCGAACTGGACGGCATGCTCGCCGGGCTGGAGGAACTCGTCGTCCGCCTGGAGGGGGAGATCACCGGGCTGGAGCCCCCGCCGGACGGTACGGCTACCCCCTAGGGGTATATTGGAGCCACAATCGAGAGGAAGTGGGGCTCCGATGTCCGTCACCACCACCTACACCGTCACCGGCATGCACTGCGGCCACTGCGTCAGCTCCGTCACCGAGGAGCTGACCGGTGTCGAGGGCGTCACCGCGGTGGACGTCGTGCTCGACAGCGGCGCGGTCACCGTGACCAGCAGCCGCGAGCTGACCCGCGACGAGGTGAGCGCCGCCGTCACCGAGGCGGGCTACGAGCTGGCCGGCTGACATGACCACCACGGAGTCCAGGCGGCACGTCGAACTCGCCATCACCGGCATGACGTGCGCCTCCTGCGCGAACCGGATCGAGCGCAAGCTCAACAAGCTCGAGGGGGTCACCGCCTCGGTCAACTACGCGACCGAGAAGGCCGGAGTCGAGTTCCCGGTCGGGCTGGCGGTGGCCGACCTGGTCTCCACGGTGCGCGCGGCGGGGTACGACGCGGCCGAGCCGACGCCCGAGGTCGAGGAGGAGGACCACGCCGGCGAACTGCGGGCGCGGGTGCTCGTCGCGGCGTCGCTCGGCCTGCCGGTGGTCGTGCTCTCGATGGTCCCGGCCTGGCAGTTCCCGGGGTGGCAGTGGTTCTCGCTCGCGCTGGCGAGCGTGGTCGTGTGGGTGTGCGGGTGGCCGTTCCACCGCGCCGCCGCGGTCAACGCGCGGCACGGCGCGAGCACCATGGACACGCTGGTGTCGATGGGCGTCGTGGTGGCCTACCTGTGGTCGGTCTACGCGCTGGTGTTCGGCACGGCGGGCGAACTGGGCATGCGCCACGGGTTCAGCCTCGTGCCGCGGCCCTCGACCACCGGCGACATCTACCTGGAGGTCGCCGTCGGGGTGACGGTGTTCCTGTTGCTCGGCCGCTGGCTCGAGGCCCGGTCCAAGCGGAGCGCGGGCGCGGCGCTGCGGGCGTTGTTGGCGCTGGGCGCCAAGGACGTGGCCGTGCTGCGGGACGGCGTCGAGGTGCGGGTCCCGGTGTCCGCGCTGACCGCCGGGTCGCTGTTCGTGGTGCGGCCGGGCGAGCGGATCGCCACCGACGGCGTGGTGGCCGAGGGCTCGTCGGCGGTGGACCGGTCGATGGTGACCGGCGAGTCGGTGCCGGTGGAGGTCGGCGTCGACGACCCGGTGGTCGGCGGCACGGTCAACGCGGGCGGGCGGCTCGTGGTGCGGGCGACGTCGGTCGGCGCGGACACCCAGCTCGCCCGGATGGCCGCGCTGGTCGAGCAGGCGCAGTCGGGCAAGGCGGCCGTGCAGCGGCTGGCGGACCGGATCTCGGGCGTGTTCGTGCCGGTGGTGCTGGGCATCGCGGTGGTCACGCTGGCCGCGTGGCTGGTGGCGGGCCGGCCGCTGGAGTTCGCGGTGACGGCGGCGGTCGCGGTGCTGGTGATCGCGTGCCCGTGCGCGCTGGGCCTGGCGACGCCGACCGCGTTGCTGGTGGGCACCGGGCGCGGCGCGCAGCTGGGCATCCTGGTCAAGGGCCCCGAGGTGCTGGAGTCCACCCGGCGGGTCGACACGGTGGTGCTGGACAAGACCGGCACCGTCACGACCGGGAAGCTCGTGCTGGTCGACGTGGTGGCGGCCGACGGCGTCACGCGGGCCGAGGTGCTGCGGGTGGCGGGCTCGGCCGAGGAAGGCTCCGAGCACCCCATCGCCGCCGCGATCGTGCGCGGCGCGCGGGCCGAGGTGGACCTGGTGCCGGTCACCGGCTTCGCCAACCGCGAGGGCGTCGGCGTGACGGCCGTGCTGGAGGACCGCAAGGTGTTCGTCGGCCGGCTGCGCGCGGTGGACCTCGGCGCGCTGGAGGCCGACGCGACGCGGTTGCGGGACGCCGGGCGGACGGTGGTCGCGGTGGCCGCGGACGACGTCGCGATCGGGCTGCTCGCGGTGGGCGACACGGTGAAGCCGACCAGTGCCGAGGCGGTGCGCGGGTTGCGCGCGCTCGGGCTGGAACCCGTGCTGCTGACCGGTGACAACGAGGTCGTGGCGCGCGCGGTCGCCCACGAGGTGGGCATCACCGAAGTGGTGGCCGAAGTCCTGCCGGACGAGAAAGTGGCCGTGGTGCGGCGGTTGCAGGCCGCGGGCAAGGTCGTCGCGATGGTCGGCGACGGCGTGAACGACGCGCCCGCGCTGGCGGTGGCGGACCTCGGGTTGGCCATGGGCACCGGCACCGACGTGGCGATCGAGGCCGGCGACCTGACCCTGGTCCGGGGCGACCTGCGGGTCGCGGTGGACGCGATCAGGTTGTCCCGCCGCACGTTGGCGACCATCAAGGGAAATCTTTTCTGGGCGTTCGCCTACAACGTCGCCGGTTTGCCGCTGGCCGCCCTGGGATTGCTCAATCCGATGCTGGCCGGTGCCGCGATGGCGTTCTCGAGCGTCTTCGTGGTGACCAACAGCCTGCGGCTGCGCGGGTTCCGGGCAACGGCGGGCTGAAGATTTCGCGGAGAACCACTCCCCAGCTCCCCGTGCACGTGCAACAATCCGATTTGCTGACACACCCCCGGTCAGCACCTGTGGAGATCCCCTCCGGCCCCCGCGTTCCTCCCCCTGGCGCGGGGGCCTCTCCCTGTGGTAGAGATCACACTTGGCGCGGTTCCGCGACCTTACCGTTATCGTTGCGCGGTGCCTCTTGGATCCCTCGGACGCTCGAAGTCCGGCAAGCACCGGCCTCCCGCTTCGGAAGAGCCGGTCCACGACGACCACGACCTGAGCTCGTACCTCGCCGCGCTGGCGCCGGAAACGGCGCTGGACCCGGAGACGACGGCGGGTTCCAGCTTCGGCAACGCGCAGGTCTACCAGCTGCGGTTGCAGCTGATGGCGAACGAGCAGCTGAAGGAACTGGCCGCGGAGCGCCAGACCTCGCCCCAGGCGCTCGCGACCGAGTGGGTCATGCAGCGACTGGAGTGGGAGGCCCGCCAGCGCGGCTACTAGCCCGCCACGGACACCGAGGCCCCCGGTCGGAACCCGACCGGGGGCCTCTTCGTGCCGGTGTCAGACTGCTCGCACGTTCTGGGCCTGCGGACCCTTGGTGCCCTGGCCGATCTCGAACTCGACCTTCTGGTTCTCCTCCAGGGTGCGGAACCCGTTGCCCTGGATCTCCGAGTAGTGGACGAAGACGTCCGGACCGCCGTTCTCCTGGGCGATGAAGCCGAAGCCCTTTTCGGAGTTGAACCACTTGACAGTGCCCTGTGCCATCTACCTGCTCCCATCGCAGGAAAGCTTGGGGCTGCACCGTGCAACCCCGGCCGTCCCGGGGCGGTGTCTCCGCCGAGGAAAGCGGAGGACGGCACGCCCGCGTGTTGTTCCGCGAGCGTGAGACACGAACACAGAAACCACGGCCTGCGTCGGCGACTGTATCGCTTGCTCAAGCCCAGCACTACCACTGAAGAGGCGGCTGTCGTTCAGGAGCGCGCAAGCTCCGCGAAAACCGCCCGTCGGCCCGCGAAACGGCGGTCCCGACGACCCTCCACCACGGGTCCGCACGCCCCGGTGACCGGGGTCACTTCTCGGTGATCTCCGGCGGGTCGGGCAGCCGCACGCCGGACTGGCCGATGTTGCGCTCCAGCGCGCGCCGCCACTCCCCGCCGCTCACCATCCTGGCCAGCGCCGCGTTGACGTCCGCACGACCGGCCGTATCGCCCTTGCGCAGGCCCACGCCGTACTTCTCGGTGGTGAACGTGCCGCCGACGAGCTTGAGCACCTCGGGGTTCTCCGCCACGTACCCGGCCAGGATCGCCTCGTCGGTGGTCACCGCGTCGACGTTGCCCGCCAGCAGCGCGACCACGCAGTCCGAGTACTGGCCGTACTCCACCAGCACGACGTCGCGGGAGAACTCGCCCTCCACCCGCTGCGCGGAGGTCGACCCGGCCACCGAGCACAACCTCTTGCCGTTCAACGCGTCCGGCCCGGTGATCGCCTCCTCGGCGAACCGCACCAGCAGACCCTGACCGGTCTGGAAGTACGGACCCGCGAAGCCCACCTGCTCCTTGCGCTTGTCGGTGATCGAGTACGCGGCGACCACGAAGTCGACCTCGCCGCCGGTCAGCAACCGCTCCCGGTCCGCGGGCCGGGCCTCCTTCCACGTGATGCCGGACTCCGGCACGCCCAGTTGCCCGGCGACGAACTTCGCCACGTCCACGTCGAACCCGACGTACTTGCCGTCGAGCCTGCGCTGCGCGATCCCGGGTTGGTCGTACCGGATCCCGATGGTCAGGCCACCGGTTTCGGCCTTGCCCTTCAAGGTGCCCTGATCGGCGCCACCGCACGCCGCGGTGGTCACCAGTGCCGCCACCGCGGTAGCGGACAGCAGTCGTCGGAACAGCATCGCGCCGCCAACCTCTCGCGAACTCGGGGTCGGGACGCGGATCCGCGCGTCCCGGCACCAGGCTAGGCACAACCGATAGCCGATCCCTATCGCCGTGCCCCGCAAGTGGTCCAATCCACTGCACCGAACAGCCCACCGCGGACTGTGAGAACTACGACTGCGGCACTCCGCGCCGCGGCGTGACCTGCCGGCCCCACCGCCGTACCGCGCCGTTCACGTGCCCGCCGGACCACCGCCACCGGATCGGGCCCGGCACCAGCAGCGTCGCGGCGCGCGCGGACCGCAGCAGCGCGGTGGCCGCCTGCTCGGGGTAGGCGTGGTGGCCGTGCAGCGCGATCGCCCACGGCGGCAGCACCGAGTACGCCAGGTGACCGAGCAGCGGCTCGTAGGCCCGCACGGCCGCGCGCAGCGGTCCACGCACCGGCGGGCGGTGCAGGAACCGGTACACCAGCTCGGAATCCGCCGTCCGGCGCAGCGCGGGCAGCATCCCGGCGAAGTACTCCGCCATCGCCGCCGCGCTGCCGGGCACCTCGTCCGGGTGCAGCCCGACCAGCCCGGCGGTCAGGCGCTGCTCGTCGTAGTACCGGTCGACCTGCGCGTCGGTTAGCCGGAACCCCGCGCGCCGCACCACGGTCGCGAACGAGTGCACCTCGGCGCAGTGCACCCAGAGCAGCAGCTCGGGGTCGTCCACCCGGAACCGCCTGCCCTCGGCGTCCCGGCCGCGCAACGACCGGTGCACCGCGCGCACCCTGGCCGCGGCCGCCTCGACCTCGTCGGTCGTGCCGTAGGAGACGACGCCGACGAACGCCGCCGTGCGCCGCAACCGGCCGACCGGGTCCTGCCGGAACGTCGAGTTCTGCACGACGCCCGCCACCGCGCGCGGGTGCAGCGCCTGGAGGTACAGGCTCGCGATGCCCGCCGCCCACATCGCCGGGTCGGCGTGCAACTGCCACGTCACGGATCCGGGGCCGAGCAGCGCGTTCGGCATGGACCGCATCGTGTCACAGGCGCGTCGCCGCGCCGAGGGCCAGGATGGGGCCATGGACCTGGACGAGGCACGCGACTTCATCCGCCGCCACCCGCGCGCGGTGCTGTCCGCGAACCGGCGGGACGGCTCGCCGCAGATGTCGCCGGTGGTCGCGGCGGTGGACGACGAGGGCCGGGTGCTCATCAGCACCCGGGAGACGGCGTACAAGGTCCGGCAGGTGCGGGCGGACCCGCGGGTCGCGCTGTGCTTCCTGGACGAGGGGTTCTTCGGCGAGTGGATCCAGGTCGACGGCACGGCCGAGGTGATCACGCTGCCCGAGGCGATGGACGGGCTGGTCGACACCTACCGGCGGATCTCCGGCGAGCACCCGGACTGGGCCGACTACCGGGCGGCCATGGTGCGCGACCGGCGGGTGGTCCTGCGGGTGACGTTGCACCGCGCCGGGCCGGACCGCAGCGGCTGAACGTGGTCGCGCTCCCACGCTGCGTCTCGAAAACCACGAACGCGTAACGCCGGTACCTCGTCGGGCGATTCCACGTGGCACCGTGGGAGAAGTCGGAGCGGGTGTTTGGGATGAGCAATGGCAGACGCACGGCCCTTGTGGGCCTGATGGCCGTGCTCGCGATCGGGGCCTTGGTGTTCATGGTGATCACCGTGAACCGGCCGCGCCCCGTCGACGTGCGCCGGGTCGACGCCGCGCCCACCCGCGCGGGCGAGCTGAGCGCCACGTTCACCACCACGCTCCAGGTCGCCAAGCCGACGACGACCGCCGTGCCGCCGCCCGCGACGGACGTGCCGGTGGACGAGACCGAACCCGCCACCACGACCCGCAAGGAGCGCGGGCACGGCACGCACCGGACCGTGATCCCCGTGCCACCGTGGTGCGGCCAGTACCAGCGCACCGGCCAGTGCCTGCCCTGGTTGTTCCCGGTGGACGTGAAGGCGACCTGCGACTGGTTGCGCGACCAGGGTCTGCTCGACCTGGACGACTCCGAGCTCGAACGCCTCGGGCTCGACGTCGACCTCGACGGCCTGGGCTGCGACGACTAGCGCCTCAGAACGCCGTCCGGGTGTCGCTGCGCGGATCCCCTTGCACGACACGGCTTTCGTAGAGGCCCGCGGTCGCCGTGCGCCGCCACGGTCGGGCGAGCTTCAGCGCGGTGTGCCACTCCGGCGCGTCCCGGTCGAGGTCGGCGACCGCCAGGCCGGGCCTGCCGTCACCGGCGCAGCGCGCGACCCACCGACCACCCGGCGCGACCAGGCCGGCCGGCGCGGTGGCGCTGAACTGGGCCGGCACCGAGTAGGCGACCCAATAGTTGAACAAGGTGCCGTAGGCCTGCGCCACCACGGACCTCGGCTCGTCGTCCACCATCACCGACACCAGCACGCAATCCACGTCCAGCCGCTCGTACTCGGCGAACACCCCGCTGAAGTCGACCTCGATGCACAGCGCGCAACCGAACCGGTAGCCGTCGACCTCGAAGACCAGCGGCGCGACACCCGGCGCGTACAGGTGACCGACCTCGGTGTGCGACAGGAAGCGCTTGTCGTACCGGCCGACCGGCTCGCCCCGGTCCGACACCACGTACAGGCTGTTGTGCGGCCGGTTGCCGGCGGACAGCCGGTGGATCGAGCCGAACACCGCCCAGATCCCGAGTTCGCCCGCGAGCGCGGCGATCTCCTCGGCCTCCTCCCGCAGCACGTCCCACGCGGTCCGGCTCCAGTCGGCCTCGGTCAACCCGTCCGGCCCGGTCGAGCACACCACGTGCTTGCGCGCAACGCCACCCGGTCCGCCGGGTCCTCCGGCACCGTGCTCTGCGCGACCGCCAACCGCAGTGTCATGGGCCCAGGGTCGCAGAACCGGGGCGCGTTCCGCGGCGGTACCGGGCAACGACTCCCGGTACCGCCGCGGCGGCGCTCAGCCCTTGTCCGCCAACCGGTCCAGCGCGTCGCCGACCCGGTCGGCCAGCAGGCCCACCGCGCCGACCGCCCGGCTCATCGGGTCGTCCTCCGCGCCGCCCAACGCCCGCGCCCGCAGGTAGCCCGCCTTCACCTCGGCCCACCGCGCGGCCTGCTCGGCGGTGAGCGCGCCCCGGAGTTCGGCCAGCTTCAACAGGTTCGCCTCGGCGCCCGAGGTCAGCGTCTGCGCCTCGCCCAGGTAGTGGTCGTCCACCACCGCGTCCAGCTCGGCGTCGTTCATCACCGGCACGACCTTCTCCGCGAGCCGGTTCATGTTCCGGTACGAGCCCTGGAGCCGGAACGGCGGTTCGACGCGCGAGGCGTCGGACTGGGCCGCCGAGGCGATGTAGGCCCGGTTGTTGGCCAGCACCACCTCCTGCACCCGGATCAGCTTGCGCAGCACGGAGAGCACCTGTTCCAGCTCGACCGAGGTGTACGGGTGCGAGAGCCGGTCCGACCGGACGGGCTCGCCGTGCGCCATCCGCACCAGCAGGTCGATGTCGCCTCGGTCCCTTGTGGACAGCGGCGCGAGCACCGGGTTCGAGGTGAGCGCGTTCTCCAGGTAGCTCAGCGCGAACAGGTCCTCGCGACCGGACAGCACGTCGCCCAGGTTCCACACGTCTGCCCGGTTGGCCAGCATGTCCGGAATCCGGAACCGCTGCCCCGACTCGGTGTACGGGTTGCCCGCCATGACCACCGCGAACCGCTTGCCGCGCAGGTCGTAGGTGCGGGTCCGGCCCTCCCAGACGCCCTCCATCCGGCGCTGCGCGTCGCACAGCGAGATGAACTTCTGCAACAGCTCGGGCGAGGTGTGCTGGATGTCGTCCAGGTACAGCAGCACGTTGTTGCCCGACTCGAGCGCGAAGGAGATTTTCTCGACCTCCTGGCGCGCGGTCGCGTTCGGCGCGTCCGCCGGGTCGACGCTCGTCACGTCGTGCCCCAGGGACGGGCCGTTGACCTTGACGAACACCAGCCCGAGCCGGTTCGCGACGTACTCCATCAGCGTCGTCTTGCCGTAACCGGGCGGCGAGATGAGCAGCAGGAGGCCCATCTGGTCGGTGCGCTTGGCGTCACCGGCCGCGCCGAGCTGCTTGGCCAGGTTGTCCCCGATGAGCGGCAGGTACACCTCGTCCAGCAACCGGTTGCGGACGAACGCGCTCATCACCCGCGGCCGGTACTCGTCCAGCCGCAGGCGCTCCCTCTCCCGCGCCACCACCTCGTTGCGCCGCCGCTGGTAGGCCCGGAACCCCGGAACCCGCTGCTCGCGGAACGCCCTGGTGCGGGCGAGCAGCTCGTCCAGCCTGAGCTCCAGCGACCGGTCGACCACCCGCGGGTGCGCGCCGAGCAGTCCGTCCACAGTGGACGAAAGCTGGGCGGACGACTCGTGCCGCGGCAGGTCGCGGCACAGCTCCAGCGCGATCGCCTCGGGCAGCTCCGGCGGGGTGCGGCCCTGGAGGAACGACCCGTACCAGCCCTCCACCAGCGCCCGCCGCGCCTCCGGGTCGTGCTCGAACGCGCGCAGGTCGGCGTCGAACTCCGCGCGGTTGCCCAGCGCGCGGTGGAACTCCTCGGTCAGCGCGCGGGCCGCGGCACTGGTCGCGAACCCGAACGGCGACGCGGTCAGCTCCTCGAACAGGTACTCGCCCGCGAGCGGATCGCCCGCGAGCACCGCCAGCTCGGCGCACAGGTCGTCCATCGCCGCCGAGTGCCCGAACCGGGCCCGCGCCCGGCCGAGCGAGGCGGCCCGCCTGGTCAGCCGCCCGCGGTCGTCCTCGGTCGCGCGCGCCCAGAACAGCTGGGCCGCCGCCCGGGCCGCCGCCGGGTACCGCAGCACGCCCGCGCCCGCGTGCAGGCGCAGCAGCACGTCGAGGATCCGCGTCGCGTCGTGGTCGTGCACACCGCGCTCGTAGCCCTCGTCCAGCCGCGACTCGGCGGTGGTGCGCACCAGGTCGGCCAGCGTGCCGTCGGCCGCCGCGGCGTGCAGTTCGCCGGTCGGGTACTCGACCAGCATCGACGCGGCCAGGTGCTCGGCCCGGTACACCTCGGCGGTTTCCGAGACCACCAGCTGGTCCCAGAACGGCCGGGTGACGGCGAAGTCCTCGTCCAGCACCGGCGCGCGGTAGTCGGTGCCGGTGATGGCGAAGGACAACCCGCCGTCCTTCGGCACCAACGTCAGGTCCAGCGGCTGCGAGTTCACCGCGAACCGGTGCCGCCCCAACCGGATCGTCTCCCCGTCGAACAGGTCGAGCCGGTCGCGCAGCGCCCGCCCGGCCTCCTGCCGCGCGGCGAGCACCCGGCCGTCCAGCTCCTCGGCCCGCACCTGGTCGCCCAGCTCGCGCAACTCCGCCGCGACGGACCGGATCCTCGCCACCATCGGGTCGGACGCGAAGTAGGTATTGACCTCGTCCAGCGAACCCAGCGCGGCGACCCGGCGGGTCACGCTGGTCAGGATGCGGTCGGCCGAGTCGGCCAACCGGTCCGCCCGCCGGGCCCGGTCGTCCAGCAGCGCCTGCTTGCGCGAGGAGAACGCCTCGTAGACGTCGGTCCGCTTGGCGCCGAGCTCCGCGAGGAAGTCGTCGAACTCGCCGAACCGGGACTCCAGGTTCTCCAGCTGGAGCAGCAGCCTGCCCAGCTGCTCGTCGCACCGCTGCGGAGTGTCCGCGACCGCGAGCGCGCCGGTGACCGACTGGCCGAGCAGCGCGAACTCGGCGGCGAACTCGGCCCGCCCCTCGACCGCGAGCAGCTGCCGCCGTCGACCGTCCACAGTGGCCCGTGCCCGGTTCAGCCCGGCCAGCACCTCGCCGATGCGCTCCAGGATCGACGTCCGCACGGTGGCGTCCGCGATGTCCAGCGAGCCGACCACCTCGGTCAGCACCTCGAGCCCGTGCTGCCGCTCGGCGAGCTCCTCGGTGACCGGCGCCGACTCGGCGACCGTCCGGATCGCCTCCGCCCTGACCACCAGGTCGCGGACCCCGTCGTGGTACCCGGCGAACGCGTCGTCGCGGCTCAGGTGCTCGACCGCGCGCCGGGCGGTCGAGCCGATCTCCTCGTCCAACCCGGCCAGCGCCGAGTCGATCGCGGCCAGGTCGACGTACCGCAGCTCCTTCAACGTGACGAGCCTGCCCTGCGCGGCGCGCAGGTCGGCCAGCTGCCGCACCCACGCGTCCGCGCCCTGCGGCATCTCGCCCCTGGCGTGCCGGACCAGGGTCGCGATCTCCTCCACCGCGCCGTCCAGCGCGGTCGCCGCCTGCGCGGTCAGCGCCTGCACGGTCTCGAACTCGTCCAGCACCTGCTCGGCCGTGCCGCGCACCTCGGTCAGCGGTGACCGCAGGTCGCCCAGCTCCGACTCGCCGAGCCAGTGGTAGCCGTCGAACACCCTGGTGCAGGCCGCGATCAGGTCCTCGAACACGGCGACGGACGGCGCCGGGCCGCGGGCCATCCGGCTCACCGACAGGCAGTCGGAGATGCCGCGCACGAGATCGGCGTTGCCCACCTTCTCCAGCGGTCCGGTGCCGACCGGCTGCGCGGCGGCGTAGGCGTCCGACAGGAACGGCGTCTGCCACACCTGCATCAGGTGCACCCGCGTCGGCTCGGCGTCCAGCGCCCGGAAGAACACCAGGGTGCCGTCTTCGAACAGCGAGTACCCGTTGCAGGGCAACGGGTTCGCGACCTCCTTGCGGATCACGTTGTACGGCAGCAGCAGCGACCGGCCGTCGCGCCGCGCGTGGAACGCGAACAGCACGTCCTCGCCGTTCGCCGAGCGGATCACCCGCTCGAACTCCAACTCCTCGACCCGGGTGTCGAACGTCTTGCCCTCGCCGGTGGTCAGGTAGTAGCCGCCGGGGAAGATCAACCCCTGGTCCTCCGGCAGCCGGTGGCACGCCTGGCCGATGCCGTCGAGCCGCTCGACGCCCTTGGTGCGCGTGTTGAACACCAGGTGCCGCCACGCGGTCTCGTTGTACGGCCGCACCCGCAGCAGGATCAGCGGACCGACCCGGGCGAAGTGCACGTCCGCGTCGGCCAGCGACTGCAACGGCTCGTCCACCGGCTCGCGGTAGATGCCCTCGCCGGTCTCGGTGTTGTCCTCCACCTTGATGGTGAGGTCGCCGCCGACCGTCTCCACGAACACCTCGTCCTGGATCGAGATGTGCGGGTGCCTGCCGAGCACGTGGTGCTCGCGCGTGGTCGGCGTCCACTCGAAGTCGTGCGACGGCGGGAACACGTGGTCCCGCTCGCCCCGGTTGTCCAGGTACGACACCGTGCCGTCGACGTCGACCCGCCAGCGCAGCACCCGGATGTCCTCGGTGCGCGCGCCGGTCTGGAACACCGCGAGCAGCTTGCCCTCGACCAGCCTCAGCTGCACCAGCCGGGTTTCCCGGTAGTACCGGTACAACTCGGCGAAGTCGCGCCGGAACTGCGGGTCGCGCAGCAGGCCGGGCAGCTCGTCCGGACCGGCCTCCTCGAACCAGAACGCGTCGCCGTCGCGGCTGAAGCGGTGCAGCGAGAAGACGTCGTCCACGGTGGTCTCGGGCTTGAGCCCGATGTAGACGTTGTAGCCGAACAGCATCAGGCCCGCGACCACCACGACGTCGCGCGGCACGCAGTTGTTGGCCGTGCGGATCCGCTCGGTGCCGAGCAGGCCCAGGTCCGCGCCGCCGAACACCTCCAGCCGGCGCGCGTTGAGCGCCTCGGCCCGGGTGGCGAGCCCGGCGGCCTGCTCGGCCAGCCGGGCCCGCAGCACCTCGTAGGTGCCGGCGTCGAGGCCCGCGTCCACCCCGGTCGTCACGACTGCGCGAGCGCCGCGACCGGGCGGTCCGCGACCCCGAGGCGCTGCGCGGTGGCCAGCAGGTCACGCCACTTCCCGGCGTCCGGGCCGCCGGAGTCGATCAGCCGCAGCAGCGCCGCGGACACGGTGAGGTTCTTGATGTCCTCGGTGCCGAACGAGCCCAGGATCGACGTGACGTCCTTGGTGAAGTCGGCGGTGCCGTTCAACCACGGCTTGGCCAGCGTCCGCGCGACGTCCGAGTGCTCCACGAAACCGTCGAAGCTCTTGCCCATCGTGACGGCGCCGACGATGCGGTCGAAGAACATGCTCTCGCCGCCGACGATGTCGATGTCCGCCTTCTCCAGGCCGGTGGCCAGCACCATCGCCTGGGACTCGGCGATCTGGCGCTGCGCCTCGATGCCCTTGAGCCGGATCTCCTTGTCCGCCTCCAGCCGCAGCCGGTACTCCTCGTGCTCCCGGGTCGCGTCGTCCAGCGCGGCCATCGCGCCCGCCTTGTCGGTGAGACCCTCGGCCTCGCCCTTCAGCTTCTCGCGGATCGCCTCGGCCGCGACGAGCGCCTTCTCCCGCTCCACCACGGCTTCCGCGTGCCCGACCTTCTCCGCCGCCTCCGCGGCGACCAGCGCCTTCTCCCGCTCCACCGAGGCCTCCGCGCGGCCGATCTTCTCGATCGCCTCGGCGTCGCGCTCGCGCACCAGCACGTCGGCCAGGCCCTTCGCGGCCGACTCGGCCTGCTTGCCCTCGGCCAGCCGGATCATCGCCCGGGTGTCCAGCTCGGCGGTCTGCTGCCGCGCCTCGGCGAGCACGAGTTCCTCGCGCGCCTTGAACTTCGCGGCGGCCTCGCCCGCCTCGGCCGCCTTGATGTCCTTGACCAGGCTCTCCTGCGCCTCGGCCTCGGCGGTGATGATCGTGGTCTGGCGGAACCGCTCGGCCTCCTCGACCGCGCGCAACCGCTTGATGTTCTCCTCCTGCTCGGCCACGGTCTTCTCGACCGCGATCCGCTCCCGCACCACCTCGGCGACGGCCCGCTTCTCGCCCTCGACCTCCTTGTCCTTGGAGATCCGGGACAGCTCGGTCTCCCGCTCGCGGCCGATGACCTCGAGCTGGCGGTCCTTCTCGATCCGCTCGGTCTCGATCGCGATCACCCGCTCGCGGTTCTTCTCCGCCACGGCGATCTCGCGCGCCTTGTTCTCGGTCTGGATGCCGAGCTGCTCCTCGGTGCGGATGTTCGCGGTGTCGGACTTGAGCCGCTCCTCGGCCTGCACCTTGGCGATCTCGGCCTCCTCGCGCGCCCGCAGCGTCTCGACCTCGCGCTTCTGCTTGATCTCCGCGTCCGCCTGGCGCCGTTCGAGTTCCAGGATCGCCTCGCGCGCCTCGACGTTCTGGCGGGTGATCTCCTTCTCCTCGCCGCGCTGGTACTCGTTGGTCCGCACGTGCTCGATCGCGGTCAGCTCGGTGATCTTGCGGATGCCCTGCGCGTCCAGGATGTTGTCGCGGTTGAGCTGCGACATCGGCGTCTGCTCGAGGTAGTCGATCGCCGCGTCCTCGAGGCTGTAGCCGTTCAGGTCGGTGCCGATGACCTCGATGATCTGGTCCCGGAACTCGTTGCGCTTGGTGTAGAGGTCCACGAAGTCGAGCTGCTTGCCGACCGTCTTGAGCGCCTCGGAGAACTTGGCGTTGAACAGCTCCTGCAACGTCGTCTCGTCGGACGCGCGCGTGGTGCCGATGGCCTGGGCCACCTTGATGACGTCCTCGACGGTCTTGTTGACCCGGACGAAGAACGTGATGCGGATGTCGGCGCGGATGTTGTCCCGGCAGATCAGGCCCTCGGTGCCGGCGCGGCGGATCTCGATGGTCTTCACCGAGATGTCCATGACCTCCGCGCGGTGCAGCACGGGCAGCACCACGGCGCCGGTGAACGTCACGTCGACCTTGCTCACCTTGGAGATGATCAACGCCTTGCCCTGGTCGATCTTGCGGAACAGGCGGCTGAACATGATCAGCACGGCGATGACGACGACCAGGATCACGGCGACGAGAATGCCGAACCCGGTGGTGATGACATCCATCAGTGGTCCCCCAAGCTGTGGGTGGTGAGCGGCGCTACCCAGAAGAATTCGCCGACCGCGTCGTAGTCGAAGATCACCGCCGTGTCACCGGCGGTGAGCGGGTCCTGGCCCGGTTGGCGCACCTGCACGACCGCGGTCGACCCGTCGTCGGCGGCCACCTCGGCCTGCCCGAACGTCTGCGTCACCCGGGTGGTCCGGACGACGCACGTGCGGCCGACGAAGTCCAGCCGCGAGTCGCCACCGTCCTCGGGGAGCAGTTTCCGGATCGGGGTGATCAGGATGCGGGTCACGATGAGGCCGACCAGAAGTGCGACGACCAGCAGCAGGAACCCGATCAGGATGTACAGGGCGGTGGAGAGTTCCCATCCTTCGAGCAGCACGGCGCCCCCGAGACAGGTGAACCAGGAGATTGCGATGAGTATCGACGCGGAGATGACCGCCTTGGTTCCACCGAGTCCGAAACCGAGGTCGAAGTGCAGCGAGTCGACGTCGGCGACCCCGAGGACGATCAGCACCCAGTAACACAGGACCACCACGAGCAGCACGCTCAGCAACGCCACCGGGAAGCTGAACGCCGTAGCGAAGAAATGCGCCATGCACCCCCCAGATGTGTGCCACGAACACTATCCGGGTGATGTTCGACGTGGGACCGCTTTGACCGAACGCGATGGCCCGGGCGCGCTCAGTGCACGAGCAGTCCGGACACGTGGGTCAGCGGATTGCCCGCGTAGCTGACGACCGCGCCGTCCTCCTGCGGCATCGCCCGGATGCTCATCCCGGCGAAGCCCGTCTCGGACACGAACCAGCCCCAGCAGGTGAGCCACGGCCGGTCGTCACCGGGCACGACGTCCAGCACCGGCCGCACCCGTTCCTGCACCACGTAGGGCTGCCCCGCCACCTCGTCGAGCAGCCGCGCCCACTCCCGGTCGTCGTGCAGCCAACCCGCGTGCACCCCGGTTCCGGCGAACTCCCCGGCCGCTTTCAGGATCAGGTCCGCGCGGTTTTCCCGGACGTGGTCGCGCGGAACGCGGTCCAGGTACCGGGTCCACGGCAACAACCGGTCCACCAACTCGCCTTCGCCGGCGGTGAGCGTTTCCCGGTGCTCCGACAGCAGCGCGAGCGTCGACTTGTTGCCGTAGAGGTAACTGGAGAAAGGCGTGAAGAGGAAAGTTCCGGTTGCTTTCCGCAGCACGTCGTAGTCGACCGCCTGGCGCGCCGAGAAGTACCGGATCACCTTGTCCAACCGGGTTCCGCGCAGGTGCAGGTAACCGTTGCGCTCGGTCACGTCCTCGAGTTCGCCGAGGAGCACCTCGACGCCGAGCCGGGCGAAGGATTCCCGCAACGACGCGAAACCGCGGCCGAATTTCTCGAGCATCCCGCCCTCCTCGAGGAACGCGATGGTGCCGTCGGACCCGACCGCCTCGATCAGCTTCTCCACCGGGTTGACGTGCCGCAGCCCGTGCCGGCGGACGAACGGCGCCAGCGTCGGGTCGTCGTTCAGCACCCTGGCGATCTCGCCGAGGTCGTGCCCGCCGAGCTGCGCCCCCGCGTTGATCTCCAACAACCGGAACCCGTCGCCGACCCGGTAGAGGTCGGCGCGCCCGTACACCGGCGGCCGGTCGTCGCCCATCAGCTCGGCCTCCTCGGGCGGGATGCCGAGCGCGCGGGCGAACCGCGGCACGCTGCCGCCGAACATCCGCCCGGGCAGGGAGTACAGCAGCTCGAAGAACGCCCGCACGTCGGCCGCGACCGCGTCGGCCGTCACCCGGTCCAGGAAGAACGGCCGGTCCACCAGCCGGTGCCCGTACTGCGCGCGCAACGCGGGCGGCAACGCCAACCCCCGCATCACCCCGTGCAGGCTCTCGTCGGCCAGGTAGTCCTCGGTCACGTCGGTCACGGCTGCTCCTCGGTGTGCGGTCGGACCATGATCCCGAACCGCGGCCGCGCAACCCCGAACCCGCCCCGAAGCGCTGTCAGCGGCGCCCTTGTGTCGCCGGGCAACGCTCGTCTTCGCAGTCGTGCGAGACCCCGGCCGATCGATCGTCGAGCCCGAGCACCACCATCAACCGGCAGTCCTCGACCACCCCGAGAGCCCGCGCCCTCGACCGGAGACTCGACAGGTGCGAGCCACTGGTGCTCCGCCGCACCACCAATGGACCGAGATCGTCGGCGCCGGTGAACGCCGACTCCGCAGGAGCCCGGCGAAGACCGAGATACCAGGGAATCCAGGGGTGGATCGGCACCCCGCTGCCCCGCAAGACCTCCTGATCGACACGGACCAGGAAGGCCGCCCGCTGGTTGATCTCGTCGACCCAGACGGTCTCCGGCCTCTTCGGTTCGGGTTCCTCTCGAGGGACCGCTCCGCGCTCGACGAGATCGATCCGGCCGTCCGCGGTGAGTCCGATCAGCTCGCTGTCCAGGCACTGCCGCACGCGTCCCGTGGTGACGGGGTACCTCGCGACGACACGGGACGCGAGGTGCTCGAAAGTGAGCGGACCGGTCTCCCCCAGCACGTCGACCACTACATCGAGGGCGTTGCGGTACACGGCTTTCGCCGCGTCCGGCCAGCTGTCCAGGCTCCAGGTCCCCTCCGGTCGGACTCGCACGAACCGGCCGTCCCGGCGCATGGCCTCGCCGAGAGCCCTGACGGGAAGGTCGAGGGCTTCGGCGACCTCCTCGATCCGTCTCGGCTCTCCCTCCTCGAGAAACCACAGGTACGCGCCGTCCGCGGATCGTCGTTTCCTGCGCAGCCACTCCCCTCGGGGTGAACAGACGAGCGCGCTCTTCGCGTGCCCCAGGATCCGCTCGACCTCCCCGACGACGAAGGTCAACCCCAACGCCTCGCACCTTGGCGCCAGCTCGGCCGCAGCGAACGGCGCCTGGGCTACCAGCGCGCGTAGCGCGAGGGTGACCAGGTCCTGGGAGATCGTCCACAGACGCGAACTCGTACCAGCCCAGCTCCGCACCTCAACCGCGCCGACCTCCTCGGCGAGCAGGCAGAGGACCGAATCCTCGGCGTCGCCCACGACGCTGAGGAAGGTCGCCGCCGACACCGCCAATTCCCGGCCGAGGAGTTCCCGTGCCGCCTCCCTCCAGCCCGGCCGCACGAGGTCGTACTCCGCGCCGACCCGTTTCGCGGATTCGCCCACGATCTGACGAACCCGCTCGGCCGACATCCCATGTTCACGAGCGATCGCCCGCAACGTCGCCCCGTTTCTTTTGGCCCGTACGATCGCGGTAGCACGGGCGTCCAAGGGCGACAACGCCACTCGCAGGGCCTCGGCCTTAATCCCGTTCGCGTCCAAGTCGGGGGTTCACCAACCCCGGACGTGCGTCACGACCCAACCGCACTGCTCGCCGATCTTCACGTCGAGTTGCTTCTGATCGGCGGGAGTCGGCGCCTCGAAGGATTCCACCAGGCACAACACCCACTTCTCCTTGCCCATACGCGCGGTCGCGTTCAAGGCCGCCCACACCAGATGCTTCAGGTCGCGCTGAGCGCCCCAGGTGAAGTTCGCGTGTTCGCCGTCCTGGCTGCCCACTACCACCCGCAGCGGCTTGATCGCTGGCTTGGTGGACAGATTGCGCCACTCGTCGCCCAGCGCCCGCTTGACGAGGTGATCAACCGCGAGTGCCGGATCCGGCACCAAGTCCTTGAACAGGCCCACGCCGTACATCGCGCGGCTGTACTCCTTCATCACGCTGTCCTTCAGCCAGGTTCGAACCTGGTTAGCCGACATGGACTCGCTGCGGAGAAGGCCGCCGATCCCGTCCTCGTCGACCCACTTGTTGTACAACCGACTGTGCTCCTGGTCCGAGAGGTTGCGCCACCCCACCTCACTCGCCCTGCGGAACAGTTCGGCCACGATCTTCCGCTTGGTCTCATCTGCCATGGCCACGATCAGAAACCCCCTTCGAACGGTGGAAATTGAAGTCGGACCTCGTCCGCCGCCGTCTCCAGGTCCGCGGCGTCCTTGATCCAATGGTCGAGCAGGCTGCCTGCGGAGCTGTCACTGAAGCGCACTCCGCCCCCCGACCGGGTGTTCATCCTCAGGTACTCCGCCTCGGCCTCCAGCGACCTCTTCAGGTCGAGTGTGGCCGCGACCCTCCGGATGTCCGATACGAAGTCGAGCACCGACAGAGCCTCCTTCAGGGGACTCAGGCGAAGGCCGCGACCCAATTGCTGCACGAAGATCCGCCTGCTGTGCGTGACCCGGAGGAAAGCGATGAGGTTCACGTCCGGAACGTCGACCCCCTCGTTGAAAACGTCCACGCACGTGATGATGGGGACCCGCCCCAACCGGAACTCGTTGAGCAGGACCTGTCTGCGCTGCCTGGCCTGCTTGCTGTGCAGACAGGCGGCGCGCCTCCACGCGTGGTCCGACGTCGCGAACAGCGACGCCATGCGTTCGGCGTGCTCGATGGTCTGGCAGAAGACGATCGCCCTGGGTTCGACGGTCCGCCGCCACACCTCGCGCAGTTGTTCCACGATCTCCTCGTCCCGCTGGGGGAGGAAGAGCATGTGGTTCAACTCCCGGATCGAGTAGCCGTGCTTGCTCGCCTTTCGAACGGCTTCCCAATCCAGGTTGTCCACGAAGAGCTTGTAGTCGACGGTCGACAGGTACCCCCGCGCCATCCCCTCCGCGATGCCCATGAGGAAGCTCGGCGCACCGAACCTCGCGGTGATGTCGAACTTGTCACCCCGCCACGGCGTCGCGGTCACGCCAAGCTGAAGAGCGCCGGGGCAGCGGTCGAGCAGTTCGGCGAACATCCCGTGCTCGCCCACGTGGTGGGTTTCGTCGACCATCACGAAGTCGGGCGCGAGACCCGCGCGAACCACACCCAGCACCGACTCCACCGTGCCGACCACCACACCGTCGAGTGCTCGCGGCTTGACGTCGCCGGTCAGCAGGCGCGTCGGAGTACGTTTGTCGAGGTGACGCCACATCGCGCGCTCGAGCTGCTCGACGAGTTCCTTCGTGTGCGCGGTGACCACCGCGGAGGCGTCCGGCCGTCGGTCCAGGAACCTCCTGATCACCTCACCGCCCACGACCGTCTTGCCCAGACCAGTGGCGAGTACCAGCAGGGAGGCCCCCCGGGTCCCGAGATCGCGTTCGATCGCCTCGATCGCCTCGATCTGGTAATCCCTCGGCTCGTAGCGAGCCGGCACCCGGTCCGGCATCCGGGTCCAGATCTCCGCCAACGTGGGCGAGTCCCACACGGCGATCTTGACACCGATGCCCTCCAGAGCGGCCCGCCGCTCCTCCGCGCTCGCCCTCAAACCGGTGTTGGTGACTAGAACTCCACGATCCGCCCGGTACCGGGTGAACGCGCGCTCGACATCGTCCACGCCCTCCCGGTCGATGAGACCGCGGCTGGACCACTTGCACTGGAACACCCACTGCTGACGGTTCCGCACCGCCAACAGGTCGGCACCGTGATCGCCCGTGCCGTCGATGACCCTGACGTCTTCGAAGCCCAGGTGCCACAACGCCCTTTCCAACGCGTGCACCAGACCGGCGGGGCCTCCCTCCAGCAACTCCTCCGGAGAGAGGAATCCTCGGCTCACGACTCCTCCGGGAACTCGTCCGCCAAGAGCTTGATGCTCAGCAACGTGCGCTGGAGCTGCGCGATGGCGGGTCGGGAGTTGAAACTCACCAAGGTGGCGACGTCGTTCAGGTAGCCGGCCACCCGCGCGAGGCTGAGACGCTGCGCCGACGGGGAGGACACTCCCGCGTACGGTCCTCTGAAGACCTTGCCGTCCATGAACGCCTCGGGCCAGGACTCCAGCAACCTGACGATGAACAGCGGCGGCACGTAGAGCAGGAACTCACCATTGACCCCGAGCTTGTCGAGGAGTTCCGGGCGTCCGTTGGCGATCACCTCGTTCTCCGTGGTGGTCAACTCGTCGGGCGAGAGGTACTGGTAAGCCCGACCCGCGTCCGACTCGACAGCCGACGTCATCAGTCGACGCACCTCGGTCAGCACTTCACGCGCCTGGGCGCTGATCACGTCGAAGTCGACGACTGTGTCCGGCAGGCACCTGCCGCGCAGTTCGGTCACCAACTGCGCGTGGTTGCGGCCGGTCTCACCGCGGACCTTCAGCACCGCCGCGATCTCGACCAAGAGCAACTCCGCGGGCTGGACACCGAGCTTGACGAACGCCTCGTGACCGGAGTCGAGGAAGGCAGTCGCGGTACCACCAGCCCCCTGCACCAACAGGACCGGCGCGGGTTCACCGTTCGCGTCGGTGAGCGGCAGGCCTGCCAGTCGCCGGGTCTCCACCTCCAGGTGCCCCAACCTCGGCAGGCCGAAATCCCGCGACAACTCGGGCACCAGGGTCGACGCTTCCCCGTACCGGACCAGCCGATCCTGAAACGTCTCGGGTCGACGCACCGGCGACTCCGGAACGATCCGCTCGGGTTCCGACGAGTCCAGGTCCAGGCCCAACGCCTCCCGGACCGCGTCCTCGTCCGCCTTCGGCGCGGTGTGAGCCTGGGCCTTATGCAGTTTGGCCCGTGTGCCCTGCTCCTCGTGGTTCACAACCGCCTCGTACCAGCGCTCGTCGCTCTGGAACGCGGGGTCGCCCTGATGGAACTTCTGCGCCCATTTGCGGGTTTCCTCATGAATGGGCCGGGTACCGTCGCCGGGCACAAGACACCGCAGGCCCGCAGCGTTCCGACGGTATCCCTTGAACAGGATCCCAAGCGGACTCGTGTTGTCTGGATATGAGGCGCGTTTGGCCTTCTCAGGCTGTAGCGGGCCCACACCTCGCAGGTAGTCGACCGCGGCACGCCAACTACGATCGGTGTACTCGAAGGCGTTCTTCTGGTAAGTGACGGGGACGTGGTCCAAGTGGATCTCGCCGATCAACCTGCCACCCTGGTTCGCCAACTCGATCGGGTACTCGGTGTCGACCAGGCCGAGCGGGTCGTTGGGGTTCTTCCAGTCGAACAACTGCTTGTCCCACTGGAGGATCTTCCGACCGTTGCGCATGAAGTCGACCCCGAACTCGCGCTTGTCCAGGTGCCGCTGCACTCCGAGCCAGCCGTGGATCCGCCGCTCCCGACGCACGAGTCGAGCACCACCGCACTCGTCGCACCTGCCCTTCTCCGGCGACTGCCAGTTACCGCAATCCGCGCACGCCTCCGCGGGGTCGAACTTCTGGTCGATCTCGATGTACGCCGGGATCTTCACCGAGGAGGCGCCGCCGCCGTAGACGACGAACCTGTCGTCGCCCCATCGGCAGTGTCGACGAGGCTTGACCTGCACGCGCTGGACCCAAAGCTCGAAAGGGCGGTTGTCCAGGATCCAGGAATACGTCTTGCCGAGCGTGGTGCGGAGGTTGGCGGCGTTGCGCTGGAGCCAGCCCGCACGCTCCGGGTGGAGCTTGCTGATCTCGACCCTGGTGCCGTGCTCGTTCGGATCGTCCTTGGGTTCCGTGATGTCCTCGGCCTCGTAGTCGTCACCGATGCGGTCGAGGTCGATCTCGACACCGATCCAGTTCGGGTCCCCCGCCCGTGTCGTCAGCACCCTCGTCCGCCGACCGAGGCGCGCCGTGCTCACGTTGAACCCCATGCCGAACAAGCCCAGCTTGTCGAAACGGTCGTTGCTCGACCAGCCGGCGCGCACGGACTGCTCCAAGCGCTCGTAGCTCATGCCCCGCCCCGAGTCCTCGATGAGGATGCGGGCTTCGGCGGCCTTCGCGCTCAAGGCGGGCAGGGTCACCGAAACCTTGAACCCCCCGGCCCAGGGCTTTCCCTCCCGGACGATCTCCGTGAAGTCGTCGAACGAGTTGTCGATCAACTCCGCGATGCATTGCCACGGATCGAACTCGATCTCGCCGAGCATCTTGAGGATGCGCGCCGATGGCGTGATCTTCACGAACCCGATACCCCTCTCCCCAAGCCGAACCAAGAAACGGAGAACAAAAGCGTGACGACACGTCGAATCACCCGGAGTCGAATGTCCGAAGTGAACCGACCGGAGACACGTGCCAAGGACTGTAGCCCCTGAAGGGCAACACGGGAAGCATTCCTTGAAAACCCGTCTACGGTGCGTTATAGGCACCGACTCGGCGCTCGGACACACCAGTGTGGAACCTTCCGCGGGAGCGGTATTCGCGCGACTCGAAGCTCACACGTCACACCTCCGACCAGCCCGAACGCCCAAATATGCGAGTCGGCATCATGTCCAGCTTGAATCCGGGGCCGGACCGAATCAACGGGCGCGAACGGAAGGTGGCGGCACCATCGGGCCGAGATCACCGTCCGGCGCGTCGTCCAGGTCGACCACGACCGGCGCGTGGTCACTCGGTCCCTTACCCTTGCGCGCGTGCCGGTCCACCCACGCGGCGATGACCCGTCGCGCGGTGATGTCGGTCGACAGAACCAGGTCTATGCGCATACCGAGGTCTTGGTGAAACGCGCCCGCGCGATAGTCCCAGTAGCTGAACACCCGCTCGTCCGGCCACCGCTCCCGCACCACGTCGCGCAACCCCAACGCCGCGACGGCCGCGCGTTCGGCGGGTGTGATGTGCGTGTTGTCCTTGAACGCGGCCGCGTCGTAGAGGTCCGCATCGGTGGGCGCTACGTTGATGTCGCCGCACACCAGTGCCTCGTCGGGGCCGTCCGCGACGACGTCCTTCAACGCCGCCAACCACGCGAGTTTGTAGTGGTAGTGGTCGGAGTCCGGCACTCGGCCGTTGGGCACGTACACCGAGTGCACCCGGACGCCGCCACAAATCGCCGCCACGGCGCGCGCTTCCGGGTGGGGGAAGCCCGGCTCGCCTTCAAGGCCGCGCACGACGTCCGCGAGACCGACTCGGGACAGGATCGCGACACCGTTCCAGCGCCCTTCGCCATGCGCCGCGTACTCGTAGCCACGAACCGCGAGTTCAGCTCCGAGCAGCGCGTCGAACGCGTCGTCGGCGAGCTTGGTCTCCTGGAGGCAGACGACGTCAGGACGTCGCTCGTCCAGCCATGGCAGCAGTCGAGGTGCGCGCTGCTTCACCGAGTTGACGTTCCACGTGACCACCCGCACCCGTACCACGGTAGACGGTCCTACCATCGACGCGATGACGACCGACCGCCGAGAGGTGCCGCGCCGCCGGGTCCGCTTCGGCGAGGCCGAACTGCTCCCGGACCCGTTCGCGCCGCGGGGTTGGACACTCGCGGTGGACGGCGTGTTCCAGTCTTACGTGGATCTGGCGGACCCGACCCACCTGCGGATGCCGTACGTGACATGGATGGCCGCGGTGATCGACCAGACCCTGCCGACCGGCCTGCCAGTGCGCGCCGTGCACGTGGGCGGCGGCGGATTGGCCCTCCCCAGATATGTGTCGACCACCCGGCCGGGATCAGAGCAGGTGGTGTTCGACCTGGACGGGCCGCTGGTCGAGTTCGTGCTGACCCACCTGCCGACCGATGTACCGGTACGGATCGAGGACGGTGCCGAAGGCATCCGGACCCTGCCAAGGGCAACCGCGGATCTGGTGGTGCTGGACGTGTTCAGGGCGGGTGAGATCGCTGCGGAGTTGGCCACCGTCGAGTTCTTCGCCGAAGCGGCCGAGGTCCTGACCCCGAAGGGCGTGCTGACCACGAACCTGCACGACGGCCAAGACCTGACCTTCACCCGCCGAGCCGCGACCGCCGCCGCCGAGGTCCTCCCGCACGTGGCGGCGATCTCGACCGCAACGGTGTTCCTGAGGGAGTCGTCCGGCAGCGTCGTCGTGGTGGCGTCGCGTTCCCCACTACCCCTGAAGGCACTGGACGAGTGGTCTACGACCGTTCACCCGCGGCCGTACGTCGTGACGTCCGCCCAGATCACCGCCCTATACGGCGCGATCGCCCCGTCCACCACCACCGCCCGATCCCACCCGACCATCGGAGTGCGCAAAGCGGCGATCCGATCGGATTTCGAGGCCTCGGACAACCGATCGAGTTGATCCCGGGAGTATCGCGCTCGACCGAGAAGATCAAGTCTTGACCGAACGGACGATCGAGGCGATCCGATCCGCCGCCGGTTCGGCGTCCTCGTGCTCCCAAATCCGGACCACGGTCCAACCCCCGCCCCGGAGAACCTCGTCCGTCTCGTCGTCACGACGCCGATTTCCCTCGATCTTCTCCCGCCAGAAGTCGCTGTTGGTCCGCGCGGGTCGGTGGTGTTCGGGACAACCATGCCAGAAACAACCATCGACGAAAACCGCCACCTTGGCCGACGTGAAAACGACGTCCGCCGTCCTGCGCAGTTCCGCCACCGGCCTCACTCCGACCCGGTAACGCAACCCCTCCCGGTAGAGCATCCGGCGCAGCCTCAACTCGGGGGTCGTGTCCTTACCCCTGTTCCCCCGCATCGAGGAGCGGACCGCGGGGGACGCGGCCCAGGAATCCTCGGGCAGCGGCCGCTCGGTCAGGAATCCCCTTTCCCCGGCAATCCTCCAACCGTCGGCGAGGTTGCCCGCCCGGCGCGTACCGTCCACTTCTCCGAGATACCTGGTCGGTGACCTGCCGCTGTCATACCACCGCAGATAGGCGCGAATCCGCCGCGTGCGCGGGAGGACCTTGAGTTCGACGGAGGCTCTCGCGAACCGTCCGTCGCCCAGGTCGATCCAGCGGCGATCCTTTCCCCCAGCGGCGCGATCCTGTTCAGCCGACACCGCCGCCTTGTTCCGACCGGGACGTGCTTTCCAAGCGCGGTCGGACGGCACCCGATCGTTCCAACCCGCCTTGGCGGTCGTGCTCACCGCTTCTCCGCCTCGTCCAAGACCGCGGCGACGGCCTTGGCGAAGACCTCGCCGAGCAGCACGGGGACGGCGTTACCCAGTTGGCGCATCTTCTCGCCACGTGGACCTTCGAGGTGCCACTGATCCGGGAAGGTCATGACACGCGCCGTCTCTCGCACCGTCATGTAGCGGTGTTTGTACGGCCACTTCTTCAAAGTCTCGTCGAGCGAGCCGTCCGACGAACTGAACCGCCCCGAATCCAGGTCGTCGGTCAGCATCACGGATTCGCCGCCGGGGACCCCGTGGACGCCGGCCTTCACGGTCTTCGCCGGGCGATCGAGGTAGTTCGGCGTATGTCCGTGGTAAAAGCGGGCTCCCGGCCAACCCGCATGGTACCTGAACCCCGGATCGAAATCCATCCGGTCAAGCCTGTCCCACGGAACAGGCGGAAGCGGATCCCGAAGCACCCCACGCTCATCGTGCTTTCCGTAGATCGCGTCCCGCAAGGTGCGCCAAGGGAGCTTGCCGTCGTCCGCCGGTTCTTTCCCCTTGTACAACCCCTCGACACGTTCACGAACGTGGTCCGGCGGCATCTCCTCGAACTTCTCCCAGTATTCGCCGTTCAAGATGGAGCGGATGAGCGCGTCTTCCGAATGAGTCGGCTCGACAGCGGCTCGAAACGCGTCCAAGTCGACGTCCAAGTCCGCGCGGAAGGCGACGACGATAATCCTATTCCGAACCTGGGGAACGCCGTAGTCCGCCGCGTTGACAGAACTCAACACGATGTTGTAGCGCTGATGGGGATCCACATCAGCCCGCCTGATCCGCTCCCGCAACTGCTTGTCGTGCACCTCCCAGTTCGTGTCCTCGCGTTCCTCGAATGGGAGTTCCAACTCACGGAGGATGTAGTCGAAATACGGCTTGAACGACGGTCGCAACAAACCCTTGACGTTCTCACAGATCACCGCTTTGGGTTCGATCTCCCGAACGGCGCGGAACATCTCGGGGAACATGTTGCGCTTGTCCTCCTCGCCCTTCGCCACACCACCGAGGCTGAACGGCTGACAAGGCGGTCCCCCCGCCAGGACGTCCACCGCGCCCTTCAGGTAGCGCATGTCCAACCTCTGGACGTCCCCTTCGACCAACAAACGGGAATCCCCGGCCGCGGGCACCACGTCGCCCCGCTCCCGGGGAAGGATCTGGTTGGCCCTGAGCGTGGCGCACGCGTGCTTGGCGAACTCGTTGACGAGCAAGGGCCGGAAGCCGGCATTGCGCACCGCCATCGCCAGCCCGCCGGCGCCAGCGAACAGCTCGACCGCGGTGCGATCCTTAGATGGCTTTTCCGGCAGCTCAGACATGGCGGGATCGTACCGCGGAAATGGGGCGGTAGATACCTTTTCCCAAGTTCCGCACATGGCGTGTCGCACTGGGATGTCCTGACGATTGAGGCCATGCCCCGGACCTGCGGTGACACCCGACCCCCGAACCAGGGTCCCGCTACGTGAGCGCAGACACGGCGAAGCGGACACGACCACCCGCCCCTACGGCTGACTCCCACTCGGTAAGGTGTGCGTCGAGGGCTGCTAGCTCAATTGGCAGAGCAGGAGACTTTTAATCTTCGGGTTCAGGGTTCGAGTCCCTGGCGGCCCACCAAAACCCCAGGTCACAGCCCTGGGCTCAGCGGCTTCAAGATCGAATCCCCCACTTACCCCCGTTTACGCGCCCGTCCCCGAACAAGACTGGCTGCGCGGGGTTCCGCTTCGGGGTGCAACGGGACTGCCACTGCGGCACCGACCCTGGGTGACGATTCCACCACCGAACGAGTGACAGCCGTAGTCACGCCACGGGCGGTGGTGGCTGGGGCACGGGCGTTGGAGGATCGGATGCCGGCCGGTCGATTTCCGAGGAGTTGCCCATGAGCGAGGCGTTCGAGGCACGGCGGTCGGCCGCGCTCGTCGTGGACCAGGCGCTCGGCTACCTCTACCCCGCCGCCCTCCGCGCCGCCGCCGCGGTCGGGGTCGCGGACCACCTCGACCGCCCCCGCACCGCGGCGGAACTGGCCGAACGCACCGGCACGGCGGAGGACGGGCTCTACCGGGTCCTGCGCCTGCTGGCCACCAAAGGCCTGTTCGCCCAGGACAGCCAGGGGCGGTTCCGGCTGACGCCCGCCGGTGACGTGCTGCGCACCGACGCGCCGATCTCGGTCCGATCGGCCGTCCTGATGCTCACCGACGAGACCATGTGGCGCCCCGCGGGCGAGTTGGCCGACTGCCTGAGGAACGACCCGGTGTTCGACCGGATCTTCGGCGTCCCCTTCTTCGAGCACTTCGCCCGCAACCCCGACACGGCCGCGGTGTTCCACGACGGGATGGCCGCGTTCTCCGACATCGAGAACGACCCGATCGCCGCGTGCTGCGACTTCCCGACCGACGCGACCGTGGTGGACGTCGGCGGCGGGCACGGCGGGTTCCTGCTGGCCGCGTTGACCGCCCGGCCCGACCTGCGCGGCGTGCTCCACGACCAGGCCCACGTGCTGGCCGGGCACCGCCTCGGCGGGTTGCCGGCGGACCGCTGGTCGACCTCCGAGGGCGACTTCTTCACCGAGGTGCCGCCCGGCGACGTCCACGTGCTCAAGCGGATCCTGCACGACTGGCCCGACGACCGGTGCGCCACCGTCCTGTCCCACTGCCGCCGCGCCCTGAACCCGGGCGGGCGGGTGCTGGTGGTCGACGCGGTCCTCCCGCCGGGCGACGAACCGCACCAGGGCAAAGCGCTGGACCTGATGATGATGGCTTCACTGAGCGGAAAAGAGCGCACCGAGGACGACTTCCGCGCCCTGTTCGCCGCCGCGGGCCTGGAACTCACCAGGGTGATCCCCACCCCGACCGTGCTCTCGGTCGTGGAGGCCCGGTGACGGGCCCCGTGCCACGAGGGCACGGGACCCGCGGGGATCACTTCGTCACGCCGGGCGCGTCCACCGCCCAGAACCAGTTGTTGCCCGCGTCGTACAACCGCCAGGTCACGGCCATCGACCGCGCGCCCGCGGGCACCGGCACGGTCAACGCCACCTGACCCGCGAGCACGTCGGCCGTCCCGGGGCCGTAGGACAGCACCGTCTTCGCCGCACCGCCGTCGAACGACACCGTCACCGCCGCCTTCTGGGTGCCGTCCTGCCGGTAGTGCGACCCGAACGCCAGCTTCACCGACGACGCGCCGCTCACGTCGTACCCCGGCGACACGAGGCTGGTGTCCAACTTGCCCGACGCCGACGGCGAGCCCTTGTCGTCCCACTCGTCCGGGTCCGCCACCGCGAACACCCCGCGCGCCCGCACGTTGGCCTCGCGCTGCTGCCCCGGCGCGGTGCGGGTCCAGAAGTCGTCCGTGGTGAACGACCAGCCCTGCCACTCCGCGACGCCCTGCGGACCGGTCGTCCGGACCGTCCAGCCCGACGGCGCGGTGTGCGTCCACCCCAGCACCGACGCCGGCACGCCCGTCTCGTCCTGGCGCGCCTTCAACGTCACCGAGTCGAACGGGTCCACCGGTACCTGACCCAGCGCGTACCCGTCCAGCGACGCCGACACGCCCAGGTGCCGCAGCACGGTCGCCGAGATGTCCACGATCTTCGGCTGCACCGCGGGGGTCCCGGTCGGCACGCCGCCACCCGCGGCGATCACGAACGTCATCCGCTCCTCGGGCGTGTCACCGCCGTGCCCGCCGGCCGCGGTGTGCCCGTGGTCGGCGCTGATCATGATCAACCAGTCCTCGGCCGCGTACGTCGGCCGCGCCTGGATCGCGGTGAGCAGCCTGCCGATCAACGCGTCGTCGGTGCGCAACGACGCCGCGTACTGGCCGGACTCCGCGCCGTGCGCGTGACCCGCCTCGTCGGTCTGTCCGAAGTAGACGAACGACGCGTCGGCCTGGTCGGCGCGCAGGTGCTTCTCCGCGTCCACCGCGACCTTCTCGTCCGAGCCCGGGTACCCGGCGCTGTCGCCGTCGAGGACGAACTTCCGGTCCTGACCGTCGCGCAGCACGTAGTCGGAGATCGGCTTCCAGTCCACGGCCGCGTACGTGTCGAGCGCGGGCTTCGCGGTCTGGGCGCGCGAGAGCCAGCTGGGGAAGTTCGCCAGCGCGTTGCCGCCGAACGAGTTGTCCTTGACCTTGTGCTTGTCCGGCCAGACGCCGGTGAGGATGGTCGACCACCCCGGACCGCTGACCGTGGGCGCCATGCCCGAACCGTAGAGGGCGCTGCGCGACGAGTAGCCCCGTTGCGCGAGCGAGTGGACGTTGGGGGTGTTCTCGGCGAGCAACTTGTCGTACCGGGCGCCGTCCAGGCCGATCACGAGCACCTTGGGCGTCTTCGGAGCGGCGTGCGCGGTGGCGGGTACCACGACGACGGCCGCGGCCAGACCCAGCACCAACGCGAGTGTGCCTCGCACCCTGCCTCCTCGGATAACAGGTATAGACCGGTTTCGGTCCGCTGCCGGACGCTAGGGGCCGCGGGTGAACCCGGCCCGAACGAGCGACGAAGGACGGCGGGCGATCACGTGGCGCACCGCCCACCCAGGCCGCTGACCTGCGTAAACCCGAAACTGTCGGTGCTCCTCGGCACAATTGCCCCCATGACCTCCCACCTCCGGCTCCGGCTCCGCGCACCGCGCGTCGGGGGTGACGTCACGCCTCGGCGGTCCGGAACCCGCGACACCGCCGCGCCCCCGTGCGCAGTCGAACGGAGGTCGGCCGGGTAGCGATCTCCGGCGGCCTCGCCCCCGGCTCGGGGTGTGCGGCCGACCACACCCGGCCCGCTCCGGGCACGAACCGAGTCGCACCGGATTTCCGTTGTGGCGACCGCCACTGGACCCGCTGGGCGACAATGGGAGGCGATGTCCACCGCCCTGCACCCCGCACCCACGCTCCGGATCGGCCGCCACCAGGTCGATCCGGCGGTCGTGCTCGCCCCGATGGCCGGTATCACCAACGTGGCCTTCCGGCAGCTGTGCCGCGAGTTCGGCAGTCCCACCTCGCTGTACGTGTGCGAGATGATCACCGCCCGCGCCATCGTCGAACGCGACTCCAAGACCATGGAGATGATCACGTTCGGCCCGGACGAGAACCCGCGGTCGCTCCAGCTCTACGGCGTCGACCCGGCGTCCGTCGCGGAGGCCACGCGGATCATCGTCGGCGAGGACCGGGCCGACCACCTCGACATGAACTTCGGCTGCCCGGTGCCCAAGGTGACCCGCAAGGGCGGCGGTGCCGCGCTGCCCTACAAGCGGCAGCTGTTCCGGCAGATCGTGCGGGCCGCGGTGCGGGCCGCCGAGCCCGCGGGCGTGCCGGTGACGGTGAAGTTCCGGATCGGCATCGACGACGAGCACCTCACCTACCTCGACGCCGGGCGGATCGCCGCCGACGAGGGGGCGCAGGCCGTCGCGCTGCACGCCCGGACCGCCGCGCAGCGGTACTCCGGGCAGGCCGACTGGAGCGCCATCGCGCGGCTCAAGGAGGCGGTGACCGACGTGCCCGTGCTGGGCAACGGGGACGTCTTCAGCGCCCGGGACGCGCTCGACATGGTCGCCGCGACCGGGTGCGACGGCGTCGTGGTCGGACGCGGGTGCCTCGGCCGGCCGTGGCTGTTCGGGGAACTCCAGGCCGCGTTCCGCGGCGAGCCGCCACCGCCCGGGCCGAGCCTGGGCGTGGTCCGCGAGGTACTCCGCCGGCACGGCGCGCTGCTGGCCGACCACCTCGGCGAGCAGAAGGGCGTCCGCGACCTGCGCAAGCACATGGCGTGGTACCTGAAGGGGTTCCCCGTGGGCGCCGAACTGCGCCGGAGCCTCGCGATGGTCAGCACGCTCGCCGAACTGGACGACCTGGTCGACCGCCTCGACCCGACCGCGCCGTTCCCGGACGACGCCGAGGGCCCGCGCGGCAGGCAGGGCTCGCCGGCCAAGGTCGTGCTGCCCGAGGGCTGGCTGGACGACCCGGAGGACGCGACCGTGCCGGAGGGCGCCGACGTCATGCACTCGGGTGGGTGAGCCGGTGCGGGCGGCCGTGCTGGCGGCGTGCGCGTTACTGCTGACGGGGTGCAGTTCGGCGATCGCGGGCAGCGCCGGCCCGATCACCGTGACGGACGCGGACCGGCAGTTGGTGACCGGCTACTTCAGCGCCCTCAACACCGCGGGCGCGGAGGGTGCGGCCAAGCAGCACGCACTGCTCGAGGACACCCAGCACCCGGACTTCCCGCAGACCGACTGCAAACTGCCCGAGGGCACCATCAAGGTGCAGCCGACGCTGTCCACGTTGCGCCTGGACCCCGATTGGACTCCACCGAAAGGGGACGAACACCCGCGAGGCGTGGTGCTCGTCGTGGCCGTAACGTTGACGGTGGTGCAGGACGGCGTCGAGATCGGCAGCCAGATCGGCTCGCAGCACGTGGTGCTGCTCAACGACAAGGCGTACGGCTTCGCCCCTTGCGCGAAGTGACCACGCACGGCACACGAACAGCCAACTTGATCACGGAACCTCACCGGTTCGGAGCAGTGCACGGTCAACCAGTAGAGGGAAATCCTCCTGCGACGTGTCCCGCCGGCTCAAGCGCCGCCTCTTCAGGGACGACACCTTGGCAAGTAGGGAGGTGAGCACGATGACCGCACTGCGACCCGACGTCGCCGAACCCGACCGCGACGGGCCGGCCGACGTCGCCCAGGCCGAGGGCAACGGCCTGGTGCAGTTGCACGAGTCCATCGCGACGCTGCTCGCCTCCCGGGGTCAGTGGCGGCAGGCCTACCAGCACCTGCGCTCGGCGTTCGACCTGGCCTGCGCCGACCAGGACGAGCAGCCGAAGATCCCCGAGCAGCTGCGCCGCGAGGTCGACCGGCTCCGCCGCGAGCACGCCGAGGCGCGCGAGCAGAGCCTGCGCGACAGCCTGACCGACAGCTACAACCGCCGCTACCTGGACCAGCGGCTGGTCGACCTGGAGTCGGGCCGCGGCGCCAGCACGCCCGGGCTCGCCATCGCGCTGATCGACCTGGACTGGTTCAAGCAGGTCAACGACACCTTCGGGCACCTGCTGGGCGACCGGGTGCTGCAACGGGTGGTCGAACTGCTCCAGGAGGACCTGCCCAAGGGCGGGTTCTGCGCGCGCTACGGCGGCGAGGAGTTCGTCCTCGTGCTGCCGGAGGTGGACGTGACGACGGCCGTGGAAATCGCCGAGGCCGCCAGGTTGCGTGTCGAGCGTCACGCCTGGCAGTCCCTCGCGCCGGGGCTGCGGGTCACCGTGAGCGTCGGCCTCGCGTGCGAGTCGGACGGAGAGGACCCCGCCGCGCGGGCGCCGGTGGCCCCCGAGCAACAGCTGTTGCGCGCCGACAGCCTCCTGTACACCGCCAAGCAGTCAGGACGCAACGCGGTCGCGTACCGGGAGGGCGGCCGGGTCCGCCTCGCCGGTGCCGCTTCCGGGCGACGTGGGATCGCTGAATCGCGGGTGGCCGGTTACTGATCGGTGAGCGAAAGCTCACTCTTCCGGACGTAGTCTGCGACGCGTATCGAACGACGAACCACCCCTGTATCACCGGGAGTGGTCGTCAGGAGTGGCCGTCATCCGTAGTATCGCCAACGCAACTGACACGCCGTTGGTGCAACCAATGTGTCCTTGCCGTCGTCAACTCGTGATGACGACCCACTAGTGACCGAAGCTGAAGGGAGACCGGGTGCCCGACGAGCCCCGCCGCGGCGGCCCCGGACCCCGAGGTGAGCAGCCTCCCGAGGACGACCGGCCGACCGGACGTCGCCGCAGGTCGTTGGAGGGCGGTGGCGGACTGAGCGTCTCCGAACTGCTGGAGCAGCACAGCCGCACGAACATCCCTCGTCCGGTCCCGCCCGACCAGTCGGACAACGGCCACCGCGCCGCGCCCGAGGCGCCGGGCACCGCCCCCGAGTCCACCGGCCGCCGCGCCGCGCCCGAACCACCGGGTCGCCGAGCCGCGGAGCCGACCGGACGCCGTGCCGCGCCAGAGTCCACCGGCCGCCGTGCCGCGCCCGAACCACCCGGCCCCGCCCCGGAATCGACGGGCCGTCGAGCCGCGCCGGAACCACCCGAGGCCGCGCCGCGCGCCGGTCGCCGCAGGCTGGACGACGCCGAGCCGACGGGCCGCCGGGCCCGCTCCCAGGACGGCGGTCGCCGCCGGGCGCGCGACGTGCCGGCCGAGCCGGAGCCACCCCGCTTCGCCCCGGACGACCCGCCGGGTGCGCGCCGACCGGTCGAACCCGAGCCGACGGGCAGGCGTCGCCCGCGCGGCCCCGCGGCGCCGGACTTCGGCACGCGCGGCCCCGTCGACCCGGACCCCGGCGGACCGCCGCGCCCGACGGACCCGTACCCCGGCGGCGCACGCCGACTCGCCGAGCCCGACCCGGCCGGACCACGCCACCCCGACCTCGGCGGAGCCCGCCGCCCGGTCGAGTCGGACCCGGGTGGACTGAACCACCTCGGTGGTCCGGACCTCGGTGGCGCGCGCCGACTCGCCGAGCCGGACCCCGGCGCACCGCACCGCCCTCCGGAGCCACCACCCGTCCGCCGCCCGGCGGAACCCGACGGCAGCGGCCCGCACCGCGTCGCGGAACCCGGTGGCGCACGGCGACTCCCCGAGCCCGGCCCACGCGAGGCCGGCGGCCCGCGCCGACTCGCCGAACCGGACGGCAGCGGTCCGCACCGCGTCGCCGAACCCGGTGGCGCACGCCGACTTCCCGACGCGGGCGACCCGCGCCGCCCGGCGGACCAGGACTTCGGCGCTCCCCGCCGACCGGTCGACCCGGCGGGCAGCGGCCCGCACCGCCTGGCCGAACCGGACACCCCGCGCCGACTCGCCGGCCCTCCGGGCGGCCCGCGCCGCCCCGGTGAACCGGGCCCCGCGCCCCGCCGACTCGCCGAACCAGGCCCGGGTGGACCACTGCCCGGCGACCCGACGGGCAGTGGTCCGCACCGCCCGACCGAACCGGACGGCCCGCGCCGCCCGGACGGCACCGGCCCGCGTCGACTCGCCGGCCCCGACGGCGGCCCCCACCTGCCGGCCGAACCGGACGGTCCACGTCGACCCGGCGGTCCCGACGGCAGCGGCCCACGACGACTGGCCGAACCCGACGGTGGTCCGCACCGACCGGGCCCCGACGGCACCGGACCCCGCAGGCTCGCCGAGCCCGGCAGCGGTCCGCACCGCCTGGCCGAACCGGACGGTCCGCGCCGACCCGGCGGTCCGGACGGCAGCGGCCCCCGGCGACTCGCCGAGCCCGACCACACCGGACCCGACGGCGGTCCGCGTCGACCGGCCGATTCCGACACGGGCGCGCAACGACGGCCCGGTGGTCCGGACGGCAGCGGTCCGCGACGGCTCGCCGAACCCGACCCCGGCGGCGTCCGGCGCGGCCCGGACGCCACGGGTCCCCGACGCCTGGCCGAACCCGACCACCCGGCGGCCGAGGGCGCGCGTCGACTCGCGGAGCCCGACCCCGGCGCGCGCCGGCCCGGCGACGCGGAACCGAGCGGTGCCCGTCGACCGGCCGAGCCCGACCCGGCCGGCCCCCGGCGGCCCGGCGAGCCACCGCGGCGACCGCCCGTGCCGGAGAACGGTCGGCGCAGCGGTCCCGACGGCGAGCCCTCACGACGGTTCCCGCAACCGCCGGCACCCGGCCCGGCCGGTCAACCCGGGCAACCGGGCCGGCCCGACCAGCCGTCCCGCCGGCTCCCGATCCCCAGCGCCGACGGCGAGCCCTCCCGGCGCTTCGCGCAGCCCCAGAACGGCCCCCGGGCCGACGGGGAGCCGTCCCGCCGCCTTCCCCAGCCCGGCGCCGACAACGGCCGTCCTGGCGCGCCTCAGGACGCCGCACGGCACCCCGGCGTCGACGGCGAGCCCTCCCGGCGCACCCCGGTCGACGCCCCGCGCCGGCTCGCGCCCGAGGAACCGGTCGAGCACGCCGAGAGCGCCGCGCCGGACCGTCCCGCCGACCAGCCCGAGCGCCGCGACCAGGTCGACCCGGCGAGCCTCACCACGGAGATGGAGGCCATCTCCGACGACGTGAAGAAGCGGCGCGAGGTGGACCACACGCTCGCGCGGTTCTCCGCCGTCCACGACGAACTCGCCGAGCAGGTGCGCCAGCGCAAGGAACGCCGGCAGAAGCTCATGCCGTGGAAGTCCGAGGAGGACGAGGACGCCACCCAGTTCGCCGAACCGGTGGACGGGGAGGGCGGCGGCCGGCGGGTGCGCACCGAGAAGCACAGCCGGATCGTCAAGTCGGTCAAGATCGTCTCGCTGGTCGCCGCCGTCGCGGTGTTCCTCGCGACCGGCCTCGGCTGGGGCGCGATGCGCTACATCGACAGCAAGTTCACCGAGATCGACGCGCTCAACACCAACTCGGCCGCGGTGCACGAGGCGGAGAAGCAGTTGGGCGACGAGAACTTCCTGATCGTCGGCTCGGACACCCGCGCGGGCGCCAAGCCGCAGGACGGCGTCGGCGACTCGGACCAGGAGCCGGGCGCGCGCTCGGACGTGCTGATGCTGGCCCACATCCCGGCGGACCGGAAGCGCGTCGTGGTCGTGTCGGTGCCGCGCGACATGCGCATCACCCGGCCCGCGTGCGAGCGCTGGGACTACAAGACCGCCTCCTACACCGGCGAGCAGCTCAAGCCCGAGGAGAACGTGCTGGCCAACCAGGCCTACGCGGACGGCGGGCCGAAGTGCGTCAGCACCTTCATGACCGAGCTGACCGGCTTGACCATCAACCACTTCATCTCGGTGGACTTCGCCGGGTTCAAGGGCATGGTCGACGCGGTCGGCAGCGTCGAGGTGTGCGTGCCGAAGGTGATGGACGACGCCAAGCTCGGCATGATCTTCGACAAGCCCGGCAAGTACGAGATCAGCGGCCAGAAGGCGCTGGACTACGTGCGGGCGCGGACGGTGAAGACCGACCAGTTCTCCGACTACGACCGCATCCACCGCCAGCAGCAGTTCCTGTCCTCGTTGCTGCGCAAGGCGTTGTCGAGCGAGATCCTGCTGAACCCGGGCAAGCTCAACGCCTTCCTCAACGCGTTCGCGGCGGCGACGGTCGGCCAGAACATCGGCGTGAACGACATGCTGACGCTGGCGGAGTCGTTGCGCAGCCTCGACGCCGGCCGGGTCAGCTTCGTGACCATCCCGCACTACACCGAGGAAGGTCCGACGCTCTCGCCGGACGACAACACCGAGGAGCTCAAGACCGACGAGGCCAAGGCGTTGTTCCAGGCGATCATCGACGGCACCCCGCTGCCCGGCGAAACCCCGGACGCGACACCGACGACGTCGGCCGCCGCGGCTCCCGCGAGCCCGACCCAGGCCGCGCCCAAGCAGGGCGCCGTGATCGACCCGAAGCAGGTCAAGGTCCAGGTGCTCAACGGTGAGGGCGGCGTCGACGGCGCGGCCGGCACCACGTCGAACCAGTTGAAGGAGTACGGCTTCGACGTCGTGCTGTCCGGCGGCGGTCCGGCGACCGGCAAGACGGTCATCAAGTACGCCACCGGTCGCGAGGACTGGGCGGCGACGGTGAAGGCGGCGGTGCCGGAGGCCGAGCTGGTGCTGGACGAGAGCATGGGCGGCGCGGTGCAACTGCTGCTGTCACCGGGTTTCACGGAGAAGTTCGAGACGCCCAAACCGGGCGGCGGTGGCGAGCAGACCAAGACCACGCCACCACCGGATCTGTCCATTGTGAACGGTGCCCAAAATCCCTGCGCCTAGACCATCTGGACGCTTCGGGTTCATCTTCGGTTCACCGAGGTGGGTCGCTGCCGCGACCACCTCGACGTAGGCTGCCCCCATGCGTGAGGCCTACCATGACCAGCTCGGACAACTCGCGGAACGGCTCGCCGACATGTGCGCGATGGCCGGTGACGCAATGGAGCGCGCCACCTCGGCGTTGCTCGGGGCAGACCTCGGCCTCGCCGAACAGGTGATCGGCGACGACGTCAAGATCGACGACGTCCGGTCGAGCATCGAGGAGCAGGCGTACGCCCTGCTCGCCCTCCAGGCGCCGGTGGCGACCGACCTGCGCACCGTGCTCGCGGTGATCCACGCCGCGGAAAGCGTGGAGCGCATGGGTGATCTCGCCCTGCACGTGGCGAAGGCAGCTCGTCGCCGCCACCCGAACCCGGTGCTCGCGGAGAACGTCAAGCCGTACTTCGCGGAGATGGGTCGCATCGCGGTCCACCTGGCGCGCGAGGCCACCGACATCATCCGCACCCAGGACGTCGCGCGGGCGCGTTCGCTCGAGGACGCGGACGACGCGATGGACGACCTGCACCGCCACCTGTTCACCGTGATCATGGACAAGGAGTGGGAGCACGGCGTCCCGTCCGCCGTCGACACCACCCTGCTCGGCCGGTTCTACGAGCGGTTCGCCGACCACGCGGTGTCGGTGGCCAAGCGGACCGTCTTCGTCGTCACGGGTCGGATGCCCGGCTACGGCGGTTCCGACGAGGTTTAACCGAGCAGGCCGGTCAGCTCCTGGGTGAGCTGGACGGCGATGCGCGGGTTGTCGGCAGGGGCGTGGGTGAGCCATTTTCGGCCGTCCTGCCCCTGTCGCGTCTGGGCCATGTACCGACCCTGGTCGTTGTCGAACCACGCCACCTGCGGCGCGCGCGACTCCCGACCGTGCCGGCCGCGGACCGTGACGCCGAACTGCCCGGCCCGCAACCGGGGCCGCTCGAACACCGCCTGCAACGCGCGGGTCTGCGTCGCGTCACCGCTCGTCGGCGTCATCGCGCGGGTGAACGTGGCCTCGCCGAAGTCCTCGTCCCTGCGCGGTGGCGGCGGCGGCGCGGAACCCGGCATCGCGACCGTGATCGACTGGCCGGGACCGGGTCGGGACGGCGGCACCAGGTCCACGACGGTGCGCACCAGCTGACCCGAGCGGATCAGGTCGACCTTCAACTGGCGTTCGTCCAGCACCGCGATCGCGGCGTGCTCGCCCTTCGCGCCGGCCCGCGCCAGCAGTTGCCGCTCGACGTTGCGCGCGTCCAGCGACGCGATCGCGTTGAGCGAGAAGTCGAAGCGCACCAACAGGTTCAGCGCCTCCTCGACCTCCGGCACGACCCGGCCGCGCGACATCAGGCCGCGCGATTCCAGGTCCCGGTGCACGGCGCCGCGGATGCCGCGCCGCTCGTCGAAGGTCTGTCCCAGGTAGGGGAAGTCGAACGGGTAGGGCCGGCTGCCGAGCTCCAGGTCCTCCCAGAGGATGTCGGCGGCCGCCAGGGACAGGGCGAACTGGAACACGCTCACCCGCCGATGACCGGCGGCGCGACCATGGTGCCGTCACCGAAGACGTCCTCGGTCTCGACCAGGTACGAGGCGGACTTGTGCTCCTTGTCCTCCTCGCCCTCACCACCGCGGCCACCGGCGCCACCCATGCCGCCCATGCCCGCCGCGCCACGCCCACCGGCCGCGCCGGCACCCGCACCCGCGAGACCGCCCGCGGCGTTCGGCCCGAACCCGCCGGCACCGCTGCGCCCGCCCTCGGGCAGCGAACCCGTCGCCGTGCCACCGGGCCCGAAACCACCGCCACCGGGGCCGAAACCGCCCTTGCCGCCGGGAACCCCGCCGCCGAGACCACCGAGTCCACCACGGCCGGCGCCACCACCACCGCCCGCGCCGCCGGCGCCGGGCACCCGACCGGACAACCCGCCCGTGCCGGGTCGCGCGCCACCGGGCAGCCCGCCCGGACGCGTGCCGGGACGGGTCCCGGGCGGCGTCGTGCCGGGCGGGTTCACGCCGGGCGGCAGCACGCCGCCGCCACCGGGAAGCCCTGGCGTGCCGGGGATTCCGGGCGTGCCGCCGGGAGTGCCCGAGGGCAGCGTGCCGCCGCCGGGCAGGTTCCCGGTGCCGGTGCCCGGGAAGGTGCCGACGCCGGTGAGGTTGGTGTTGCCGCCGCCCTCGTTGAAGGTGCTGCCGCCGGGGAGGACGACGTTGGGGTTGCCCGTGTTGCCGGTGCCGTTGGGCACGCCCACCGAGGGCCGCTTCCCGATCCCGTCACCGGTCCCGTTGGTGTCGGTGTCGCCGTCGCCGCTGCCCGAGCCCTGCATGGCGGGCGGCGCGGAGAACGCGGGCATCGTGGACCCGGACTCCTGGAACGAGGTGGACATGGTCGTCATCACCTCGGCCGCCCGCTCGTGGGCCTGCTGCTTCTCCTCGAACTTCTGCTCGATCTTGTCGACCGTGTCGGCCCACTTGAACGGGTTGGGCTCGGCGAAGAACATCTTGTACGCGTCGGCCGTGCTGAAGTCGACCGGTTCCGGCATGTTGTTCTTGGCCTGCTCGGCGGCCGTGCTCTGGGTGTAGAGCTTGTTCCCGGTGAGCTGCGCCCCCTGCGCCGCGTTGCCCGACCACGTGGCCACGTTGGTGAAGTACCCCTGCGCGGCGGACGCGGCCTTGCCCTGCCAGGCGTCCTTGCTCGCGGCCGTGGCGGTGCTCAGGTTGGCCTGGAGGTCGACCAGCGTGTTGCCCAGCTTGTTCCAGGCCTCGCCCTGCTGGTTGGCCATCGCCGGGTCCATGTTGTCGTTGACCATGGACTTGAGCGCCGGGTGGTCGTAACCCATGTAGAACGACCCGGCGGGCGCCATCGGCGGCCGGAAGTTCTCGACCACCTGCTCCAGGCTCTGCTCCTGCTTGTCCTGGTACTGCTGGGACTGCTGCTTGTACTTGATGTAGTCGAAGATGGTGGTGAAGACGCCGGGGTTGTCCTTCTGCGCCTGCTCGTACTCGGCACGCAACTGCGCGTCGTTCTGGCCGGCGTACGTGGTGCGCGACGCCTGGCTGTTGGGCTGCGGCTGCTGCGACGAGTTCGGCGATGCCACGGCTCTTCTCCTTCCCGACTGACCTGGCTGTTACTTGGGCAACTTCGGCTCGACGGCCTTCGCGACCTTCTGCGCGTTCTCACACGACTTGTCGAGCGAGTCGTTCGACGTGCCGACGAAGTCCACGCGCGACTTCGCCGTGACCTCGATCGCCACCACGCACGAGGTGGAGGTCAGCGCTTTCTTCGCCAACAGCGCCTTGCGACCATTGACGGTGGTCTCCGAGACCTCGGTCTGGGCGTTCTTGACGTAGTCCGCCAGGCCCTTGTCGGGGTGCAGGTCGAACTGCACGGACTCGCTCGCGGACACGTCGGCGTAGCAGCTGTCCTTGTCCGCCTGCTCGATCTTGGACAGGCCGAGTTGGCTTGCCAGCTCCCGGTAGATGTCGCAGGTCTTCACGTCCGCCAACGACGGACCGCTCGAAGCGGTCGTGGTCGGCACGCTCTTCGTCGTGGTGGCCGCCGCGCTCGTGCCCGCGGTCGTCGTGCCGGCGGTCGCGTTCCCGGGTTCGTCGGTGGTGCACCCGGCGAGGACGACACCGAGCAGCAAGAGCGGCGCGGCCACTCGGACAGCCGTGGTCCTGGTCAACTGAACCCTCACCTCAGTATCGCTTCAGGTTGTTCGCGTGACCGTCGTCGACGTTCCGGTAGTTCTCGACGGCCTTCTGCATCGCGGCTTGTGCGTCGAGGAGGGCGTCTCGCAGCTGGTTGACCGCAGGCACGATACCCGTGGTCCCCGCGCCGCCGTTCGCGCTCTCCACGTTGTAGCGGCTCATCGAGACGGCGTCCGGGCTGGTGCCGAGCTTGGTCGCCTGCTGGAGGTCGATGAGGCTCGACTCCATCTTCCGGAGATCACTCAGGGCGTCGCCGATGGCCTTGACGTAGGCCTGCGCGCCGGCCTCGCTGATCGCGAACGAGCCGGAATCGGCGGCCTGCTTCAGGCCACGCATGTCGGCCGTCATGGACTGCATGGACTGCGCGCTCCACGCCTCCGCTGGCGCCACCACGAACCCCCTGCCGATCGCACATTTCCGGCCTGCACGTTACCGCGCGTGCCGGAACGATGTCTCGACTATGACGTCCATGGCATACACCCGGTTCCGCCGGGTGGCATCACCCGGACGAGCGAGAAGCCCTCCCACCTGCGGCAGCGGGTGGGAGGGCTTCTCGGGTGGTGCCGGGGTGGATCAGCCGAAGCGGCCGGAGATGTAGTCCTCCGTGGCCTTCTGGCTCGGGTTGGAGAAGATCTTCTCCGTGTCGTCGATCTCGATGAGGCGGCCCGGCTGGCCGACGCCCATCAGGTTGAAGAACGCCGTCTGGTCGCTGACCCGCGCCGCCTGCTGCATGTTGTGGGTCACGATGACGATCGTGTACTCCTTCTTCAGCTCCGTGATCAGATCCTCGACCGCCAGGGTCGAGATCGGGTCCAGAGCGGAGCACGGCTCGTCCATCAGCAGGACGTCGGGCTGCACGGCGATCGCGCGCGCGATGCACAGACGCTGCTGCTGACCGCCCGACAGGCCGCCACCCGGGCGGTCGAGGCGGTCCTTGACCTCGTTCCACAGGTTCGCGCCGCGCAGCGAGCGCTCGGCGACCTCGTCCAGCTGCTTCTTGTTCTTGACGCCGGCCAGCTTCAGGCCCGCCACCACGTTGTCGCGGATCGACATCGTGGGGAACGGGTTCGGGCGCTGGAAGACCATGCCGATGGTGCGGCGGACCTGCACCGGGTCGATGGTGGAGGCGTAGATGTCCTCGCCGTCCAGCAGCACCTTGCCCTCGACGCGGGCGCCCGTGGCGACCTCGTGCATGCGGTTCAGCGAGCGCAGCACGGTCGACTTGCCGCAACCCGACGGGCCGATGAACGCGGTCACGTTCTTCGGCGGCACGGCGAGCGAGACGTTGTCGACGGCGTGGAACTTGCCGTAGAAGAGATTCAGGTCCTTGACGTCGATGCGCTTGGCCATCGCCCGCTCACTTCGTCTTCGGGGCCAGCCACCGCGAGATCACGGTCGCCAGCAGGTTGAACAGGGTGATGATCAGGACGAGGGTGATCGCGGCACCCCAGATCCGGTCGAAGCCGGCGTCCGTCGGGTTGTTCCGCTCCGCGGTCATGAGCAGCGGCAGCGACGCCATCGGACCGTCGAACAGGTTGTAGTTGATGAACGGCGCGTACGCGGCGAGCACCAGGACCGGCGCCGTCTCGCCCATCACGCGGGCCAGGGCGAGCATCACACCGGTCAGGATGCCGGACAGCGCCGTCGGGATGACGATCTTCACGATCGTCTTCCACTTGGGGATGCCCAGCGCGTAGGACGCCTCGCGCAGCTCGTCCGGGACGATCTTCAGCATCTCCTCGGTGGTCCGCACGATGACCGGCACCATCAGCAGCACCAGGGCCAGCGACACGGCGAAACCACTGCGGCCGAAGCCGAACGTGGTGATCCACAGCGAGTAGACGAACAGCGCGGCGACGATCGAGGGGACACCGGTGAGGATGTCGACCATGAACGTGGTCGCCTTGGACAGCCGCGACCGGCCGCCGTATTCGACCAGGTAGACCGCGATGAACAGGCCGATCGGCACCGAGAGGACGCCGCAGACCAGCGCCTGCACGATGGTGCCGTAGATCGCGTGGTAGACACCGCCGCCCTTCTGCCGGGACAGCAGGCCGGACAGCGACTTCTGCCACCAGTCGGCGTCGAGCACGACGGGCAGACCGCGCTGGATCACCGTGTAGAGCACCCACACCAGGGGGACGACGGCGATCGCGAAGGCCAGACCGACCAGGAAGGTCGCGAAGCCGTTCTTGAACTTCCGGGCGCCGCTGACGCTCTGGAACGTGGGCGGCGTCGCGAGGCGGTTCAGGTCCGCCGTGTCGGTGCTCACTCGTACTCCTTGCGACCGGCGACGATGGACCTGGCCAGCGCGTTGACCAGGAAGGTCAGCACGAACAGCACCAGACCGGCGGCGATGTAGGCGCCCGCCGAGCGCGGGTCGTTGAACTCCGGCGCGGCCAGCGCGATCTTGGAGGCGAAGGTCGCGCCACCGTCGAACAGGCTCCAGCCGAACGCGGCGGAGGTGCTGCTCAGGATGATGGTCAGCGCGATGGTCTCGCCGAGCGCGCGGCCGAGGCCGAGCATCGAGGCGGACACGTAACCGGCCTTGCCGAACGGCAGGACGGTCGTGCGCACGACCTCCCACTTGGTGGCGCCGAGCGCGATCGCGCCCTCGATGTGCTGCGGCGGGGTCCGGTCGAAGACCTCGCGGGACACGGCGGTGATGATCGGCAGGATCATGACCGCGAGCACGATGCCGGCGGTGAAGATCGTGCCGCCCAGCTCGATGCTCACGTTGCCCTTGGCGAACAGCGGGATGAAGCCGAGCGTGTCGACCAGCCACTCGCCGATCGGCGTGAGGTTCGGGCCGAGCACGAACAGGCCCCACAGACCGAAGATGATCGAGGGGACCGCGGCGAGCAGGTCGATCACGTACGCGAACGGCCGGGCGAACTTGCGCGGCGCGTACTGGGTGAGGAACAGCGCGATGCCCAGGGCGATCGGCATCGCGATCACCAGGGCGAGCGCGGCGGACACCACGGTCACGAGGAGCAGGTCCAGGATGCCGTACCGCATGTTGTTGACGTCGCCGGTCGACCACTCGCGACTGGTCAGGAAGTTGACCTGGTCGAGTGCCAGCGACGGGATGGCCTGGATGAGGAGGAACAGGCCGATGGCCCCGATGAGGACCACGATGAAAACGCCCGAGCCCGTGGCCAGACCGCGGAAGATCCGGTCGCCCGGCCGGACGTGGGGAGAGTTCTGTTCGGCTTCCGTGGTCGGGGGAATCGGAGCCTCCGAGTCGGATCGTGCGGCGGGCGAGCCCTCGCGGGCACCGGCAGTACCGGTGCCCGCGGGGCTCTTGGCCACGGTGCGGTCGTTCATCGCTGCGACGTCGCCTGGAATCTAACGGGGAATCAGGCGATCGCCTTGATGGCGGTCAGGACCTTGTCCTGGAACGCCTTGGGCAGCGGCGCGTAGCCCGCGGCGGTCAGGCTGTCCTGGCCGGTGGTCGCGGCCACCGTGAGGAACGCCTTGACGGCCTTGGCGGTGTCGGCGTCGTAGCCCTTCGAGCAGACGATCTCGTAGGTCGCGAGGACCAGCGGGTACGCGCCCGAGGCGGTGGTGCCGTAGATCGAGTCGAGGTCCAGGACCAGGTCGTTGCCCTCGCCCTTGATCTTCGCGCCCTCGATGGCCTTGCCGACCGTGGTGTCGGACAGCTCGACCGCGCCCTGACCGGCGTCGATCTTGGCGATCGACAGCTTGTTGTCCTGCGCGAACGACAGCTCGACGTAGGTCACCGCACCGTCGACGGACGCGACGGCCTGCGCGACACCGGCGGACTTCTCCTTGCCCTCGCCGACGCCACCCTTGAAGGCCTTGCCGTCGCCCTGGGTCCACGCGCCCTTGGAGGCGGTCTTCAGGTACTTCTGGAAGTTGTCCGTCGTGCCGGCCTCGTCGGACCGGTAGACGACCTTGATGTCCTTGTCCGGCAGCGTCGCGCTGGAGTTCAGCGCCTTGATGGCCGCGTCGTTCCACTTCTTGATGGTGCCGTTGAAGATCTTGGCCGTGACGTCGCCGTTGACGACGAGGTCCTTCACGCCGTCGAGCTTGTAGCCGATGGCGACCGGGCCGAACACCAGCGGGAGGTTCCAGGCCGGGTTGGACTTGCAGCGCGTGGCGGCGGCGTCCACCTCGCCCTTGTCCTTGTTCAGGGCCGAGTCGGAGCCGGCGAAGTCGACCTGACCGGCGTTGAAGTTCTTGACACCCGCACCGGAACCGGACGCGTTGTACGCGAGGTCCTGGCCGGCGCAGGCCGCCTTGTACGCCTGGACGAAGGAGTCGACCGCGTTCTTCTGGGCGGACGAGCCCTCAGCGCTCAGCTTCGGCTTGCCACCGCACTCCGGCTTGACGGCGGCCGCTGTGGTCGAACCTGCCGTCGCGGACGTGCCGCCCGTCGGGGCGTTGTTGTCGCTGCCACAAGCGGTGAGCAGAAGCGCACCGGCCGCGAGCAGGCCGAAAACGGCGCCGTGCCGCTGGGTCTTCACGTGGGTTCCTCCACCATACGGAAGCTGGGCGACGCGTTTCGCCGCTCGCCACGGACGGTAGGTAGCGATGGTGGACAGGCACCGAGGAGGAAGTGAACGAGAGGTGAACTCCACACGGGAGGTGACTAGTCACACCGCCGTTAGGGTGACCCCGTGACCTGGGCGTTTGCGTCGCGTGACAGGTTTGTCACTACCGGGCGTACTGAGCATCGGAGTCCCAGGTCGCAAACCCCAACCGGGTGTACACGGACAGGGCCGGAGCGTTATCGGCTTCCACGTAGAGCATCACGGTCCGTAGTCCCTGGCCACGAAGGTAGGAAAGTCCGGCCAGGGTAAGAGCCTTGCCCAACCCACCACCCTGCGCATCCGGGTCCACACCCACCACGTAGACCTCGCCCAGCTCGTCGGACTGCCGCTTCGTCCAGTGGAAACCGAGCAGCACGTCGTCCGCGTCGACCGCGAGCAGGAAGCCCTCCGCGTCGAACCACGGCTCGGCCTCCTTGCGCCGCACGTCCTCCACGCTCATCGAGCCCTGCTCGGGGTGCCAGGAGAACGCCCGCGCGTTGACCCGCACCACGGCCTCCTCGTCCCGACCGGGCACGAACGCGCGCAGCGCCACGTGCGCCGGCAGCACCGCCTCGGGCAGGTCGGCCAGCGGCCGGCGCAGCTTGAGCAGCTCGCGCACCTTCGCGAACCCGAGCCGGGCGGCCAGCGCGACCGCGCCGGGGTGACCGCCGTGCGCCCAGACCCGCACGCCCGGTGCCCGCTCGAGCAGCGCCTCGACCAGCGCGCGACCCACGCCGCGCCGCCGGTGCTCCGGGCGCACGGCCAGCTCCGCGACCGGGTTGCCGTCGGCGTCGCCCGCCACGTCCAGGTGCAGGTAGCCGACGAGCACGCCGCCCTCGACCGCGAGCAGGTGGGCGCTGCCCGTCGCGCCGGGCCGCAGCCGCAGCACGACGGCCTCGCCCACCGGGGCCACGCCGTCGACCTCGTGGGCTCCCCCGAGCAGGTCGGTGATCTCGTCGACCTGCTCGGGGGACGGCGCGTCGAACCACGTCAGGGAAGGCACAAGATCGAGGTTAGCCGAGCGTCAGCGCACTCGGCTGAGTTCCTCGTCCCGGTGCGCGGTGTCGTCGCTGTGCTCGACGGAGCCGCGACGGGCGCCCGGGCGCGGCGGGCGGACGAACTTGTAGCCCACGTTGCGCACGGTGCCGATCAGCGACTCGTGCTCGGGGCCGAGCTTGGCGCGCAGCCGTCGCACGTGCACGTCCACGGTGCGGGTGCCGCCGAAGAAGTCGTAGCCCCACACCTCCTGGAGCAGCTGCGCGCGGGTGAACACCCGACCGGCGTGCTGCGCCAGGTACTTCAGCAGCTCGAACTCCTTGTAGGTGAGGTCGAGCGGACGGCCGCGCAGCCGGGCGGTGTAGGTCGCCTCGTCGATGACCAGCTCGCCGAGCTGGATGGAACCGTCGCCGTCGGGACGGCTCGCGCCGCGCCGGGAGCGCACCAGCCGCAGCCGGGCGTCCACCTCGGCCGGGCCGGAGGTCGGCAGCAGGATCTCGTCCACGCTCCAGTCCGAATTCACCGCGACCAGGCCACCCTCCGTGACCACCGCGACGACCGGCACGTCGACACCGGACGAGTCGAGCAGTCGGCACAGGCCCCGGGCGCCGACCAGGTCGGTGCGCGCGTCCACCAGCACGACGTCGTGCGGACCGGCCTCCAGCAGGGCCGAAACCTCGGGGCGCAACGGCCTGACCTCGTGCGGGAGCAGCGCCAGCGCGGGCAGCACCGCCTCGGGGTCGGGGTCGGTTGTCAGCAGCAGCACGTCGATGCTCATCGCGGGCGCCCTCCTGTTCGGCCGGTGTCTGGTCACCGGACCAGGCAAGGCGAAGTACGGTGACCGGGCCCCGTTGCCTGCGGATGACGGAGACGATACCGGTGCACACGACGAAAGACCCAGGTCAACAGGCCAGGGTCACAGTTGTTTCCACGAGCGTCACCCCTGTTACGTCCTTGTCACACGACGCCGTGCTGCTGCGCGGCGTGCACGTCCGCTCGACACCGTCCGTGACGGACCTGGCCTTCGTGGTCGGTCACGGCTTCACCAACCACGTGCGCAAGCCGTACGTGCGCCGGGTGCTGGAGCGGTTCGCCCGGCACGGCGGCGTGGTCGCGCTGGACTTCCGCGGGCACGGCCGGTCCGACGGCCGGTCCTCGGTGGGCGGTGACGAGGTCCACGACATCGCCGCCGGTGTTTCGCTGGCCCGCGACCTCGGGTACCGACGCGTGGTGGTGGTCGGGTTCTCCATGGGCGCTTCGGTCGCGCTTCGGCACGCCGCGCTGCACCCGGACAAACCGGACGCGGTGGCGGCGGTCAGCAGTCCCAGCAGGTGGTGGGTGCGCGACACGGTCGCCATGCGCCGGGTGCACTGGCTGCTCGAACAGCCCCACGGCAGGCTCGCCGCCCGCGCGCTGGGCGTGCGACTGGGTCCGCCGTGGACGACCGCGCCGGAGAGCCCGCTGGAGGTCGTGCACCGCGTGACGCCCACCCCACTGCTGTTCGTGCACGGTGAGCAGGACCACTACTTCGGTCCGGAGCACGGCGTCGCGCTGCACCGCGCGGCAGGCGGCGGCGCCGAGCTGTGGCTGGAGCCGGGCGTCCGGCACGCCGAGTCGGCGATGACGCCCGCCCTGGTCGACCGGATCGCCCGCTGGCTGGACCACGCAACCGAAGGAAGTCGATGAGCGCCCCCGTGGCCAAGACGAAGCGCCGCCCCGCCCGCGGCCGCAAGCTGATCATCACGCTGCTGGTGCTCGGGGCGCTGCTGGTCGCCGCCGACTTCGGGCTGGCGGCGGCGGGCGAGTACCAGGTGGCGCAGAAGATGCGGCAGAAGTTCGGGTTGAGCGAGGACCCGGACGTGCGGATCAACGGCTTCCCGTTCCTCACCCAGGCGCTCGGCGGTGACTACAAGGACATCGAGATCAGCGCGGCCGGCGTGCCGGTGGCCGACAAGCTGCGCGACCTGGAGATCAGGGCGAACCTCTACCACGTCCGGATCGGCCTGTCCGACCTGCTCGCGGGCAACACCAAGGGCGGGCGGATCGACCAGGTCAAGGGCAGCGTCAAGATCAAGGCCTCGGACCTGAACCGGGTGGTCAACCAGGTCACGCCGTTCACCGACATGGCGATCGAGCCGGACACCCGCACCGAGCAGGCGCCCGACGCGACGCCCACGCCGACCGCGGCGGCGGTGAAGCTGAGCGGCAACACCACGCTGGCCGGCCGCAAGCTGCGCATCACCGCCTACGGCACCGTGTCGCTCAACGGCGGCAAGGTGCAGATCACCGCGAACGACGTGCAGCTGGACGACACGTCGCTGGCCGGGCTCGCCGAGGTGCTCGGCGTGGTCAAGCAGGCGCTGAGCGTCGAGATCGACCCCGGCGTGCTGCCGTTCACCGTGACGCCGACGGCGGTGCGGGTGGAGAGCGGCGCGCTGACCGTCGAGGGCACCATCAACGACATCCCCCTGGACGGGAACGGCGGCTGACGATGACCGGTGTGTGGGCGGTGGTGGCGGTCGCGGTGCTGGTCGCCGCGGTCGGCGTGGTGAAGAAGGTGCGCGACGGGCGGGTGCGCGCGGGCCGCGAGGTCGCGCTGCCCGAGCCGGTGCGCGCGCTGCTCGACCCGGCCGCGCCGGTCACGCTGGTGCAGCTGTCCACGACCTTCTGCACGCCGTGCCGGCAGACGAAGGCGCTGCTGACCGACCTCGCCGCGCGCACCGACGGGTTGCGGCACGTGGAGCTGGACGTCACCGACCGGCCGGAGGTCGCGACCGGGCTGGGCGTGCTGCGGACCCCGACCACGCTCGCGCTGACGCCGTCCGGGGTGGAGCTGTTGCGGGTCGGCGGCGTTCCGAAAACCGGCGAGCTGATCGATGCGCTTCGCTCACATCTGCCCCGACCGAACGGGTGAACCAGCGATCTCCCATGTTGTGGACGCCACTCCCGACAGCAGGGACGACGGGCTACCCTCGACGCCATGACCACGCTGCTGACCAAGCGCCTCGCGGTGGACCTGTGCCGCGTGCGCAGCAGCCTGTGTCGCGCGGCGAGCTGACCGGGCGGTCCCCGGCGGCGCTCCCACCCGTCTAACGGTGGAAGGCCGCCCGTGGTTACCGCCTGATCCGGACCCCATGTCCCCGTCAGGAGGTTCGCCGTGCCGAAGGATGCCCCCGTAGACCCGCGAGGACCGCGCTTCACCGCGTGGGCCACCGCCGCCGTGCTGGTGGTCGTGCTGCTCACGTCGTGGTGGTGGCTGCTCGCGTTGCAGGCGGTCGTCTTCGCGCTCGGCGCGTTCGGCTCGCTGCGGTGGAACCCGTGGACGCAGGTCTTCCGGGTCGCCGTGCTGCCGCGCCTCGCGCCCTCCGCGGAACGCGAGGAGGCCGCGCCGCTCAGGTTCGCCCAGGCGGTCGGCTTCGCGTTCGCCGTGGTCGGGACGATCGGGTACGCCACCGGACTCACCGCGCTCGGAGTGGTCGCCACGTCCTTCGCGCTCGCCGCCGCGCTGCTCAACGCCGCGCTCGGCCTGTGCCTGGGCTGCGAGATGTTCCTGCTCCTGCGCCGCTACGCACCAGCCCTCGTCCGCACCTAGAAACACCCGTCGTAGTAACCAAAGGAAACAGGGAGCAGCTCGATGAGCCGTGAAGACGTCCTGGTCTCGGCCGCCTGGTCGGAGGAGAACCTGAACACCGACGGTGTGGTGTTCGTCGAGGTCGACGAGGACACCACCGCCTACGAGGGTGGCCACATCCCGGGCGCGGTGCGCGTCGACTGGCGCACCGAGCTCCAGGACCAGGTGCGCCGCGACTTCGTGGACCGCGCCGGCTTCGAGAAGCTGCTGTCCGCCAAGGGCATCTCCAACGACGACACGGTGATCCTGTACGGCGGCAACAACAACTGGTTCGCCGCGTACGCCTACTGGTACTTCAAGCTGTACGGCCACGACGCGGTGAAGCTGCTCGACGGCGGCCGCAAGAAGTGGGAGCTCGACGGGCGTCCGCTGGACAAGGAGGTCCCGTCCCGCGCGGAGACCACCTACAAGGCGCAGGAGCAGAACCACGCGATCCGCGCGTTCCGCGACGAGGTCGTGGACGCGATCGGCAACAAGAACCTGGTCGACGTGCGCTCGCCCGACGAGTTCTCCGGCAAGCTCCTCGCGCCCGCCCACCTGCCGCAGGAGCAGGCGCAGCGCGGCGGCCACATCCCGTCGGCGATCAACGTGCCGTGGAGCAAGGCCGCGAACGAGGACGGCACGTTCAAGTCGAACGACGAGCTGACCGCGATCTACGGCGAGGCCGGCTTCGACGGCTCCCGCAAGACCATCGCGTACTGCCGCATCGGCGAGCGCTCCTCGCACACCTGGTTCGCGCTGCACGAGCTGCTCGGCCACGAGGACGTGAAGAACTACGACGGTTCCTGGACCGAGTACGGCTCGCTGGTCGGCGTGCCGGTCGAGCTCGGCAGCGGCAAGGAGGCCTGAGCATGAGCAGCTGTGGCGCGCCCGAGCAGGGTGTGGACGTGGCGGTCGGCGAGACCGAGGTCGTGCTCACCGGCAAGGTGAAGGCGGCGGGCGAGCCCGTCGGCGGCGCGTTCGTGCGGCTGCTGGACTCGACCGGCGAGTTCACCGCCGAGGTCGTGTCCTCGGAGCAGGGCGACTTCCGCTTCTACGCGGCGCCGGGCGAGTGGACGATCCGCGTCCTGCACCGCTCCGGCAACGGCCAGGCCTCGGTGACGGCGTCCGGCCCGGGCGTGCACCCGGTCGAGGTCGCGGTCGCCTGATCGGCTTTTTCGACGGGACCCCGGTGGCGTTGGCCACCGGGGTCCTTCGCGTCGGGGGTCGGGGCGATATCCTCGGCGGGTGGAACACTTCTTCACAGGCCTGCTGGTGTTCGTCACCCTGCTGATCACGTGGTTCGCCGGGTACGTCGTGTACCGGCTGTACTCCGACCAGCGGTGACCGACAACGCGCCCGCCCCGGGCAGTGGCGACGCGGCGGTGCGCGCCGCGGCCGGCCGCGCGGCGGTGACCGGTGCCCGCAACCTCCCGCAGTTCGACGACCTGCCGATCCCGGCGGACACCGCGAACCTGCGCGAGGGGCCGTCGCTGCACGACGCCTGCCTGGCCCTGCTGCCCCTGGTGGGCGTGTGGCGGGGTGAGGGCGAGGTCGTGTACCCGACGATCGACGGGCCGTACCGGTTCGGCCAGCAGGTGACCTTCGCCCACGACGGGCGGCCGTTCCTGTATTACGAGGCGCGGTCGTGGTTGTTGGACGCCTCGGGCGAGGTGATCCGGCCGGCGGCTCGGGAGACGGGTTTCTGGCGTCCGCAGGCGGACGACACGATCGAGGTCCTGCTGACCCACAACACGGGCATCGTGGAGCTGTACTACGGCACGCCGCGCACCCAGACGTCGTGGGAGTTCACCACCGACGCCGTCGTGCGCACCGCCACCGCCAAGGAAGTGACCGGCGCCCAGCGCCTGTACGGCCTGGTCAACAACGGCGACCTGGCCTACGTCGAGGAACGCGCCATGGTGGGCCAACCCCTCCAGCCCCACACCTCGGCCCACCTCCGCCGCGTCGTCGGCTGAAGGCCGTTCGTTCAACAATCCCCACGCTCCACAATCCCCACGCCCCATCGTTCAACAATCCCCCCATCCCACACACCCACAATCCGACAACGCTCGAGCCGCGCCGCGCAACCAACGGCGGCCGACCTCAGCCGACCAAGCGGGCATTCAGGCGAGCGGCGGTTTCGGGCCCGGGCGATCGCGCCGGCGCGGTGCCGGCTGAGCGGACCGAGCGGACGATCACGGCCCCGCCGGTGGGGCAGGGGGGTCGCGGACCGACTGGCGACCGCGCGCCGCAGTGCGGGTTGGGGCAGGGCCGAGCGCACGATCCCGCCGATAGCGGCAGGGCGGAGATGGCGGACCGGCCGGCGATCGCGTGCCCACAGTGCCGGTCGGGCAGGCCGAGCACGTGATCACGATCCCACCGGTCGTGGCAGGGCGGAAGTCGCGGACCGGTTGGAGATCGCGTGCCCGCAGTGCCGGTTGAGCAGGCAGAGCGCGCGATCACGATCCCGCCGGTAGTGCAGGGGTGGAGGTTGCGGACCGGGTCGGCGATCACGTCCTCGCAGCGCCGGTTGCCGGTTGCGGGGCCAGGCGGGCGATCACGAATCCCTCCGGCAGTCGTTGCGGGACCGGGCGGGTGGTCGTGTCTCCGCCGGGCGCGGTGGCTGAGCAGGGAGGGCGGGTCCGTCTCGACCGATGCCGGTCGCCGGGCCAGCCGGGCGAGTAGGTCTCCACCGATGCTGGTTGCGAGGTCAGGCGAGCGGGCGTGCCCCCATCTGCGGCGGATGCGAGGTCAGGCGGGCGGGCGTGCCCCCATCTGCGGCGGTTGCGAGGTCAGGCGGGCGGGCGTGCCCCCATCTGCGGCGGTTGCGCGGTCGGGCGAGCTGGCGGATCTCCGTCGGCGGCGGTTGCGCGGCCGGGCGGGCAGGTGGCCGCCGGACGCGGTTGTGGGGACGGGCCGATGGGTACGTCTTCGCCGATCCCGGTCGCCGGGCGGGGTCCGGCAGGTGGTTGCGTCTCCGCAGAGAACGGTCGCTGGGCGGGGTCGGCGGGCGGGTGGGTCCTCGCCGAGGCCGGTTGTGGGGTTGGTTAGAGGGCGGTTTCCCGCCGGGTGCGGTTGTGGGCGTTCTTCGGTGCGTCTCAGCCGGGCTGGCCCGGCTCTCGGCTTTTGGTGGCGGCGCGGGGTGGGTGTTTCGAGGTAGGATTGTTGAACAATTCTATGTGGGAGCAATGGGTGGATAGGTGGATGGGCTGGTGGGTGCGTAGGTGAGGTTGCGGCGGTGCGGTGACCGGGCCGTGTTGGTCGAGGTCGGGTCGTTGGACGAGGTCGAGGCCGTGCGGGCGGCTGTGGTCGGGGCGCGGTTGGACGAGGTGGTCGAGGTCGTTCCGGCCGCGCGGACCGTGCTCGTGGTGACGCGGGACGGTGGGCAGGCGCGGGTTCGGCGGGTTCTCGAAGGGGTCGACCTCGGGCGGCGGAGTGCGGGCGAGGCGCGCGAGGTCGTCGTGCCGGTGGTGTACGACGGGCCTGATCTCGCGCTGGTCGCCGACACCGCCGGCATCGCGGTCGAAGAGGTGGTGCGGCTGCACTCGGAGGCGGTGTACTCGGTGGCGTTCTGCGGGTTCGCGCCCGGTTTCGGCTACCTCGTCGGCCTGCCCGAGGCCCTCCACCAGCCACGACTCGACTCGCCGCGCACCAGGGTGCCCGCCGGCTCGGTGGGCGTCGCGGGCGAGTACACCGCCGCCTACCCCCGCGCGACCCCCGGCGGCTGGCGGTTGATCGGGCGGACCGACGCGCCGCTGTTCGACGTCCACCGCGACCCCGCCGCCCTGCTCGCGCCCGGCGACCGCGTGCGGTTCGAGGTGGTCCGTTGAGAACCGTCACCGTCCTGCGCACCGGTCCGCAGGCCCTCGTCCAGGACCTCGGCCGCACCGGGTTCGCGGCGCTCGGGGTGCCGCCGTCCGGCGCGCTCGACACCCCCTCGCTCACCCTCGCCAACCGCCTGGTCGGCAACCCGCCCGACGCCGCCGCCCTCGAGGTGCTGCTCGGCGGGCTCCACCTGCGCGCCGACGCGTCCTGCACCGTCGCGGTCACCGGGCCTTCGGTGGACGTGCTGGTCGACGGGGTCCACCGGGACTCGCCGTTCCACCTCGCGGCGGGGGAGGAAGTCCGGCTCGGCACGCCCGCGCACGGCCTGCGCAACTACCTCGCCGTCTCCGGCGGACTCGACGTGGACCCGCAACTCGGCAGCCGCTCCACCGACCTGCTCTCCGGCATCGGCCCCGACCCGCTCGCCGACGGCCACGTCCTCCCGCTCGGCGACGTGCTCGGGGTGCCCGTCGGGGTCGACGTGCTGGTCCCGGTCCGGGTGCCGGACGAACTCGTGGTGCCCGTGCTGCTGGGACCGCGGGAGGGATGGTTCAACGATCCTACTTTTCAATTGTCGAACGGCAGTTGGACCGTGTCCGAGCGGAGCAACCGGGTCGGCGTTCGACTCGTCGGCACCGCACTGCAAAGGGAAGAACGGTACAAAAGCCGGGAATTGCCCAGCGAAGGCCTGGTGACGGGTGCCGTGCAGGTGCCGGCCGACGGCCAACCCGCGGTGTTCCTGGCCGATCATCCGACCACCGGCGGATACCCGGTGATCGGCGTAGTGCCCGAAAGATCCCTTCCACTGCTGGGTCAGGCGCTTCCCGGAACCCGACTCCGGTTCCGCCCACAGGGCTGAACGGACGCAATTGGTCTAGACCCATTGTGAATCCCGGGCGCACGACCTAGTTTCGTGCTTGGCCGCCGTGGTTCTCGACTGTCCCTGCAATCGAGGAGCACAACCCATGCGCCGACTAGCCATCGCGCTCCTGGCACTATCCGCAGTAACCGCATTCGCCGTGCCGGCTCACGCCGACACGGGGATCACCGCCACGTTCAGCCGGACCGGCAACACGGGCAAGTTCGTCGTCACGAACTCGACGACCAGCGCCCTGACCGGTTGGTCGATCAAGTTCGACCTACCCGCGGGCGTCACCGTCAGCGGGGCGCAGAACGCGTCGACCACCCAATCCGGCACGCGGGTCACGCTCACCCCCGCGTACTACATCAGCACCCTCCAGGCCGGCAAGAACACCGAGCCGTTCAGCCCCACGTTCACGCTCAGCTCGGCGGTCGATCCCACGGCCTGCACGATCAAGGGAGCGAACTGCGACGGCACCGGCGACCCGGCACCACCACCCGCACCCATCACCGCCGACTTCACGCTCTCGGGCACGAGCGCCAAGGTCGTGGTGAACAACAACACCGACGCCACCCTCGCGGACTGGTCCATCACGTTCACGCTGCCCGCGGGCGTCACCGCGAGCAACGCGAACAACGGCACCATCGCGCAGAGCGGCACCACGGTGACGCTGAACCCGGTGCACTACAACAAGTCCGTCGGGGCTCGTAAGTCCACCGAGCCCTACAGCCCGACGTTCACACTCAGCTCGGCGGTCCAACCGGTGACCTGCCGCATCAACAACGTGAACTGCGACGGCACCCCGGACGTCCCGCCGACGGTGCCGGGCAACCTGCGCTCGCCGGTCAAGACGACGAAGACCGTGACGCTCCAGTGGAACGGCTCCTCGCCGGGCTCGCTGCCGGTCGCGAACTACGACGTCTACAACGGCACGACGCTCGCCGCCACGGTCACCACGACCACCGCGACGATCACCGGCCTGACCCCGAACACGGCCTACTCGTTCACCGTGAAGGCCAAGGACACCAAGGGGAACGCCTCCGCGGCGGCCGGTCCGCTCGCCGTCACGACGAACAACCCGGCCGACGACACCCAGGCCCCGACCGCGCCCGCGAACCTCAAGAGCACGGGCAAGGACGCGGGCAGCGTCACGCTGGCGTGGGACGCGTCCACGGACAACAAGGGCGTCGCGAACTACGACGTCTACGTCGGCGGCACCGTGGCGACCACCGTCCTCGGCACCACGGCCACCGTCTCCGGCCTGTCGCCGTCCACCGAGTACTCGTTCTCGGTCAAGGCGCGCGACCTGTACGACAACATCTCCGCGGCCAGCCCGACGGTCAAGGTGTCCACTTCGGACATCGTGAACGGTTACGCGCGGGTGGGCTACTTCGTGCAGTGGGGCATCTACGGCCGGCAGTTCTTCGTGAAGAACCTGGACACCAGTGGCGCCGCGGCGAAGCTGACGCACATCAACTACGCGTTCGGCAACATCGACCCGGTGAACCTGACGTGCCTCCAGGGCGTCACGAAGGGCACGACGGCCAACCCGCAGGACCCGAACCAGGGTGACGGCGCGGGCGACGCGGAAGCCGACTACAGCAGGCCGTTCGCGGCGGCGCAGTCGGTCGACGGCGTCGGCGACACGGGCTGGGAGCCGTTGCGCGGCAACTACAACCAGCTCAAGAAGCTCAAGGCCAAGTACCCGAACCTGAAGGTGCTGATCTCGCTCGGCGGCTGGACGTACTCCAAGTACTTCTCCGACGTGGCGAAGTCCGACGCGTCGCGCAAGAAGTTCGTGGCGTCGTGCATCGACACCTACATCAAGGGCAACCTGCCGACCTACAACGCGGCGGGCGGTCCGGGCACGGCGGCCGGCATCTTCGACGGCATCGACCTCGACTGGGAGTGGCCGGGTGCCGAAGGGCACGCGGGCAACCACATCAGCCCGGACGACAAGCACAACAACACGCTGCTGATCGCGGAGTTCCGCAAGCAGCTGGACGAGCTGACGCAGTCCACGGGCAAGCGGTACCAGATCACCGCCTTCACGCCCGCCGACCGCGGCAAGATCGCCACCGGCTGGGAGCTCGCCGAGGTCGCGAAGTCCATGGACATCTTCAACGTCCAGGGCTACGACTTCCACGGCTCGGGCAGCGACAACTCGTGGGAGCCGAACCGGGTCGGGCACCAGGGCAACCTGTACCCCGACGCGGACGACCCGTACTCCTTCCACTTCAGCGTCGAGGACACGGTGAACGCCTACCTCGAGGCGGGGGTGAGCCCGCGCAAGATCACGGTGGGCCTCGCGTTCTACGGCCGCGGCTGGCAAGGCGTCGCGGACGGCGGGAAGAAGGGCGAGTGGCAGTCGGCGACCGGCGCGGCGCCGGGCCAGTTCGCGGAGGAGGCGGGCACCCGCGGGTACTCGAACCTCATCGCGAGCGTCCCGGGTTGCACGGTGTACCACGACGAAGCGGCGGTCGCGACGTCCTGCTTCACCGGCAACGGCGGCCAGTGGTGGACCTTCGACGACACGTGGTCGATCGGCAAGAAGACCGCGTGGATGAAGCAGAAGGGATTGCTGGGCGCGATGATCTGGGAGATGTCCGGTGACACCGGAACGTTGATGTCGGCAGTGGACGCCGGCCTCAAGTAAGGGGGAAGACCGCCCGCCCCGGGAACTCTCCCCCCGGGGCGGGCGCCTTTCGTCAGTATTCCGATTCGTACAACGCGGAAAGCTGCGCGTGCAGTTCGGTCGAATCGGCGAGCACCTTGCCGTCCAAAGTGTGCACGCGGGTGATCCGGCGAACGCTCGAGGCGAGGAAAACACCGTCCGCGGCGTAGAGCTCGGTGACATCGATTCGCGCGACCTCGATCGTCCACCCGGCACGGGACGCGGCGCGGAACAGCGCGGCCTGCGTGGTTCCCGGCAGGATTCCCAACGCGTCCGGCGGCGTCACGAGCGTTTTCCCGTTCGCCATCACGACCGTCGACGTCGGTCCCTCGAGAACCGATCCGGAGGGCGTGGTGAACACGACCTCCGCGGCGCCCTGGCGTTCCGCCTCGCGCAGCGCGGCCATGTTGACCGCGTAGGACAACGACTTCGCGCCGAGCAGCAGCCACGGCGCCCGGTCCGCCAGACCCGGCTCGACGCCGCGGTCCAGGGTGATGGCCGCCAGGCCGTCCGCGCGCTGGGCCAACGCCTTCGGCGCGACCTCCGAGGCGAGGACGAAGCCGGTCGGCGTGCCGTCGCCGCCGTCGACGCCGCGGGTGAGGACCAGCTTGATCGCGACCTCCCGACCGCCGCGCCAGTGCTCCAGCACCGCGCCGACGGCCCGTTCGTAGGCCGCCCGGTCGGGTGCGGGCAGGTCGAGCATCGACGTCGAGCGGGTCATCCGGTCCAGGTGCGGACCGAGTTCCCTCGGCTTGCCGTCGACGGCGAGAACGGTTTCGAAGACGCCGTCGCCGCGTTGGAGACCCAGGTCGTCGGCCCGGATCACCGGGGCTTCGGGATCGGCGATCGTTCCGTCCAGCAGGGCGAGCACTCGCATACCGTGAGACTACCCACGGCCTACCATCGTCCTCGTGGAGACCGCCGGCGAGCCGAAAGCCCTGCGCAAGACGCTGCACGAGCGCGGGATGCGGATGACGCCCCAGCGCCAGATGGTGCTGGACGCGGTGCGGTCGCTCGGGCACGCGACACCGGAGCAGGTGTGCCGGCACGTGCAGGTCGGGGCGCCGACGGTGAACATCACGACGATCTACCGGACGCTCGACCTGCTCGACCAGCTCGGGCTCGTGCGGCACACGCACCTGGGGCACGGCGCGCCGTCGTACTCGGTGCAGGAGCACGAGCACGTGCACCTGGTGTGCCACCGGTGCGGGCGGGTGGACGAGGTGCCGTGCGCGTTGCTCGGGCCGTTGGGCGGAACACTGGACGCCGAGTACGGGTTCGAACTGGATGCCAGCCACCTCGCGCTGTCCGGCACGTGCCGCGACTGCTTGAAGGAGTCTTCGTGAGTTCTCCGCTGCTGTCCCTCCCGGGTGCGGTCGCGCCGTTCACCGGTGTGCCCGACCAGGGCGTGCCCTGGCACTTCGGCGACCCGTTCGCGGAGCAGCGGGCGGCGGCCCGGTCGGTCGCGGTGTTCGACCGGTCGAACCGGGCGGTCGTCGCGGTCGGTGGCGAGGACCGGTTGACCTGGTTGCACTCGTTGACCAGCCAGCACTTCACCGCGTTGGGCGAGGGCGCGGCGACCGAGGCGCTGATCCTGGACGTGCAGGGGCGGGTGGAGCACCACTTCGTCGTGGCGAACGTCGGCGGGGTGGCGTACCTGGACACCGAGCCGGACCGGGTGGCCGACCTGGTGGCGTACCTCACCAAGATGATCTTCTGGTCGAAGGTGACCGTCGAGGACGTGACGTCCTCCTACGCGGTGCTGACGGTGGTCGGCCCGTCACTCGTAGAATTGTTCAACAAGTCAAACGTAGAACTGCCCCCCAATCCTCACACCGCACAATCCTTCGACGGTGGCGTCGTCCGGCGCGCGACGTGGCCGGGTCAGGACGCGGCGGACCTGCTGGTGCCGCGCGCCGAGCTGACGCGGTGGTGGACGAGGTTCACCGACGCGGGTGCGCGGCCGGCGGGGAGCTGGGCGTTCGAGGCGCTGCGGGTGGAGTCGCTGCACGCGCGGCTGGGCGTGGACACCGACGAGAAGACGATCCCGCACGAGGTGAACTGGGTCGGCGAGGCGGTGCACCTGGACAAGGGGTGCTACCGGGGCCAGGAGACGGTGTCGAAGGTCCACAACGTCGGCCGGCCGCCGCGCCGGATGCTGCTCCTGCACCTGGACGGCTCCCGCGAGGTCCAGCCCGAAACCGGCGACCCGGTCCGCGCCGGCGACCGCGTGGTGGGCCGCGTGGGCAGCGTCGCCCAGCACCACGAACTGGGCCCGATCGCGCTGGCCCTGGTCAAGCGCTCGGTGGACCCGACCCAGGAACTCCTGGCCGGCGCCGAGGACCGAGTCGTCCAGGCCAACGTGGACCCCGACTCGATCCCCCCGGACACCCCCGGCCTCGGCCGCGAGGCAGCCCGCAACCTGGGCCGATAACCCGACGCCCGCCCCGGCCGGCTCGGCGGCTCGGCGGCTCGGCGGCTCGGCGGCTCGGCGGCTCGGACGAGGGTCCAGTGGCACCCTCCATCTCCGGAGCACCCGGTTGGGTGTGGCCGAACTCGACCGGCGGCCGGGGCGGTAGGCACTCCCGGCCGAAGGTTGGGCCGGGACTCGCCCCGTGAACCCCGCACAGTCCCTCGACCGGCGGACAACGCGTTCGACACCCGGCCGCGCCCAGTCGACTCCGCGGCCCGACATGATCGGCTCGTGCCGGCCCGACCTCGCGGCTGCTGAGCTCGATTGGGGTTGTTGGATCGCCCTTTTGTTGAACGATTGTTTTGTTGGATTGTTCTACGATCTGACGAGAAGCTGGCTATGGGTTGTCGGATCGTTGAACAATCCTTGAGTTGAGCGATTCTCGCCGGTGCCTGCCGATGAAGCGCCGGGCGGGTGCGAGCAGAGCGGCGGGAGTGCACTCGCATTCGAACGGTGTGCTCGAGCTGCCGGGGTCGGGGTGGGTGACGCTGATCGGCGAGCAGGTGGGGAGCGGCTGGGCGGGGTCGAGGGGGCGGGGTCGAGGGGGCGGGGTCGAGGGCAGGAGCGGCCGGGTGGGAACCGGTGGGTGGAGGGATTGTGGTGCGGTCGACCTCACGGGATCGCAGCGTGGGGTGTGCCACTATTCGGGCATGTCCCGACCCGGATCTCACGGCACCTTGCTCACCGTGGCCCCCACCGGGGCCGAGCACGCCAAAGGTGATGTGCCGCAGCTTCCCGTCACCCTGGAAGAGCTGGTCACGGCCGCGCGGGAGTGCGAGCAGGTGGGCGCGGCGATGGTGCACGTGCACATCCGGGGCGACGATGCCAAGCCCACTCTCGACCTCAAGCGGCTCCAGGACACCGTGCAGGCGTTGCGGGAGCAGACCGGGCTCGTCGTGCAGCTGTCCACGGGTGGCGCGGTGACCGATCCCGAGGCCGATCGGCTGCGGGTGCTCGACGCACTGCCGGACTCGGCGTCCTGCACGATGGGGACCGTGAACTTCGGCGACGACGTGTTCATGAACCGCTGGGAGTTCGTGGTCGCGCTGCACAAGGGCATGCAGGAACGGCGGATCGTGCCCGAGTACGAGATCTTCGACCTCGGCCAGCTGGCGTCGCTGCGCCGACTGCTCGACAAGCACGGCCGACCCGCCGGGGACAAGGTCCACGTCGACCTCGTGATGGGCGTGCCGGGCGGCATGCCGGGTGACGCCGAAACCCTCGTCGCGGCGCTGCGGCTGCTGCCCGAGGACGCGTCGTTCTCCGCCACGGGCATCGGCCGGTCGTCACTCCCCGTGATGTTGACGGCCCTCGGCGCGGGCGGTCACCTCCGGGTCGGCATGGAGGACACCATCACCTACGCGAAGGGCCAACCCGTCCGCGACAACGCACAACTCGTCGCGAGAGCCGCCGGGTTGGCCAGAATCGCCCAACGACCGCCCCTCTCGCCGGCAGATGCACGTGCACTACTGGGCGTGCGCACTCCGGTACAGGTTTGAAACAACTTTGGAAGCAGGTTTGTGTTGGCGGGCAGGCACGAACTACCTCAGGATGAGTACGTGATCGAGGTGCGTCCCGGCGGACGCCGACGTATCGACCGGGTCCTCGCCCCCTCCTACACGGAGGGTGCCGAGAGGCTTCCGCTCGCCGAGGTGCGCGCGCTGCGCGACGAGGCGGCGCAGGAGGAGACCGACCTGTCGTACCTGCGCCGGCTGCTGCACGCCCGGATCGACATCGTGAAGGCCGAGAAGCTGCGCCGGACGGACGGCGGTGACGCGGTGGTCGACCAGCTCGCGACCATCCTCGCCTCCAACGCGGTGGGCCCGGCGACCGGCCTCGGCCGCTACCAGACGCAGGAGCCCTCGCGGGCGGACGCGCACCAGCGGCACGTCGAGGCGCTGGTCGCGGACGTGGACCTGAGCGACGTGAGCGCGTTGAGCGACGACAAGCTGGACCTGGCGCTGACCGTGTTCGTGAACGAGGAGGCGTCGGTGTCCGGCCGGCGGCGCGAGGTGCAGGCCGTGGTCGACCAGCTGAACGCGGAGATCGCGGGCCGGTACCAGAGCGGCAGCGCGTCGGTCGACGAGCTGCTGGCCGCCGAACGGGGCTGGCCCGCCAACCCCGGCCGCACCAAGGAGTAGCCGCCGGAGCCGTCCGGCCGCAGCTCAGCGCAGGCGTCTCACCAGAATGTGGGAAAAGATTCCCAGATTCTGGTGAGACGCTTAGCTTTGCGTAATGCGTTATCGGTGGGTGGTCCTGGCGGTGGGAGCCCTCGCCCAGGGGGTCAACGCGGCGGTTTTCCTCGGGCTGCCCGCCATCACCCCGCAACTGCGCGAGCACTTCGGGTTGACGTTGCCGCAGGTAGGCGTCCTGCTGGGCGCGGTGAACCTGGGCACGATGGTGGCCCTGGTCCCGTGGGGCGCGGTCGCCGACCGGCGGGGCGAGCGGCTGGTGATGGCCGTCGGCGGGTTCGGCTCGGCGGCGTTCCTGGCGGTCACCGCGCTCGACGGCCCGGTCGTGGCGGGCGTGGCGCTGGTCGGGGTCGGGCTGTTCGGGGCGAGCGTCAACGCGGCGAGCGGCCGGGCGGTCATGAACTGGTTCCCGGCGGACCGGCGCGGGCTCGCGATGGGCATCCGGCAGACCGCGACCCCGCTCGGCGCGGCGCTGACCGCCGCGGTGCTGCCCGTGGTGGCGGTCCACGACGGGGTGCCCGGCGCGTTCCTGGCCCTGGCGGGCGTGACGGCGGCGGTCGCGGTCGCGGTGGCCGTGTGGGTGCGGGAACCGCCGGACGCGGTCCGGTCCCGCCGCGGCCAGGGGCTGTTCGTCAAGGACGCGCGGCTGATCCGGGTGAGCGTGGCGGGCGGTCTGCTGGTGGTGCCGCAGTTCACCGCCGCGACGCTGGCCGTCGAACTGCTGCACGAGCACCGGGGCGTCGCGGCGGGCGTGGCGGCGGGGTTGTTCGCGGTGGCCCAGGTGGTCGGCGGCGCCGGACGGCTCGCGGTGGGCGTGTGGTCGGACCGCGCCCGCAGCCGGCTCGGCCCGCTGCGGATCATCGCGGTGGCCGTGGCCTGCGGTTTCGCCCTGTGCGCCGCGCTGGCGGACGCGGCGCCGGTGTGGCTGCTGGCCGCCGTGCTGATCCCCGCGGCCGCCGCCGCGACGTGCTGGAACGGCCTGGCGCTCACCGCCGCGGGTGAACTCGCACCCGCCGGCCGGTCGGCCACCGCGATGGCCACCCAGAACAGCGTCAACTACCTGGTCGCGACGATCACACCCCCGATCGCGGGCTGGGTGGCCGTCACGATCGGGTGGTCCGCGGCACTGCTCCTGGCCGCCGCGGCGGCCGTGGGCGCACGCCTGCTGCTAACCGTGGCGCTCGCGCCGGGCCAACTCGTCCCAGAACTCCCGTAGCCGCTCGTAGCGCAGGGCGACCTCCTCGGCGTCCCCGCTCTCCAGGGCGTCCACGATCGCGTTCACGTCCTGCGCGGAGGTGTCCTCCAGCAGGTCGGCGTCGTCGATCAGCTGCACGAGGCCGCCGTAGTCCAGCTCGACGGCCGAGTCCGGCGCGAAGTTGTCCAGCCACTTGCCGGTGTCGGACAGGATCCGGGCCGGACCGTCCTCTCCCAGGGACTGGGACACGACGCGCAGCGCGCGGGCGATCCGGCTGCGGGCGTCCGGCATGGACACCCGCCACGAGACCTGCCGCGCGGGGTCGTCGCGCGGTGCCTGCACCACGCGCCTGGTGTCCGGGTCGACCAGGGCGAACCACGGCAGCGGCACGGTCCACGTGGTGGAGATGACGTGCACGGCGCCCCGGTTCAGCTCGGCCATCACCGCGGACGCGCGGGAGCGCACGGCGTCGGACTCCACGGCCAACGCCTCGTCCCGCAGGGGCCCGGTGGACGTGGCGAGGAAGCCGACCAGGGCCGCCGCCGACCGCGCCCGCAGGTCGAGCGGGCACACCAGCGGGCCGGGGCCGACTTCGCCCGGCACCTCGGCCGGGCTGATGGTCATGACGTCGAACGGCGCGTCGGGTGCGACGCTGCCGTCCGACCGCTCTCCTGGCAGGAGGCGGCGGGGCCGGGCGAGCTGTGACCGCAACCACAGCTCCCGTTCCCGCTCACCGACGTCCGCCCGGCTCAACGCCCCTGCTTCCAGGGCTTTCCGCACCTGGTCGGCCAACGGTGCGTCAAGAGCCGACAGCGGTTCGTACACCCTGAGGTAGGCGACGAACGGTCGAGGCACCCGCGCATCCTCCCATGCCGGGAATTGGCGGCACGTCTCACGCCTACCGCGTCGCGGGGAACCCCTTCGACACGGTACGGTAGTTACCAGGAACTAGTTGTCGAGACGAGTGGGGCCGCCGTTCCCCCGGCCGCCCCCGTCCCTGTGCGAGGGGGTCGAGCCATGGGGCGCGGCCGAGCGAAGGCCAAGCAGACGAAGGTGGCGAGGGAGCTGAAGTACAGCTCTCACAACACCGACTTTGACGCCTTGCAACGCGAGCTTTCCGGCGAACCCGAGGCACGCCGTAGCGATGACCGCTACGACGAGCCGTCGGACGACGATTACGACGACTACCGTCGCTGACGCATCCACAAACCCGCTCGAAGGTCGGGCCACCGGTACACCCGGGCGGCCCGACCTTTGACGCGGCTACCTAGAACGCCCTGGCGTACTGCTCGGGCGGAGTCACCTGCGCACCCAGTCGCTTCGCCGCGTGCAGCGGCCAGTAGGGGTCGCGCAGCAGCTCCCGCGCGAGCAGGACCAGGTCGGCCGACCCGTCGGCGAGCACCTGTTCCGCCTGGTGCGCGTCGGTGATGACGCCTACCGCCGCCGTGGGCACGTCCGCCTTGGCCCTCACGGCCGCGGCGTGCGGCACCTGGTAGCCGGGTCCGACCGGGATCTCCGCGTGTGGGACGTTGCCGCCGGTGGACACGTCGATCAGATCCGCGCCCGCGAGCTTCAACGCGGTCGCGAGCTGAACGCTGTCCTCGGTCGTCCAGCCGCCCTCCACCCAGTCGGTGGCCGAGATGCGGACCAGCACCGGCACGTCCTCGCCGACCGCGTCGCGCACCGCCCTGGTCACCTCCAGGGTGAGGCGGGCGCGGTTGTCGAACGTGCCGCCGTAGCCATCGGCGCGGTGGTTGCTGAGCGGGGACAGGAACTCGTGGAGCAGGTAGCCGTGCGCGGCGTGCACCTCGACGACCTCGAAGCCCGCTTCGAGCGCGCGCCGGGCGGCGGCGGCGAAGTCGGCGATGACGCCCGCGATGCCCGCTTCGTCCAGTTCGACCGGTTCGCGGTAGCTCTCCACGAACGCCTCCGGGCTCGGCGCGACCGGCGTCCAGCCGCCCTCGTCGTCCGCCACGCCGCCGTGCCGCTCGTAGAACGGCGGGTAGGTCGACGCCTTGCGACCCGCGTGCGCCAGCTGCACGCCGGGCACCGAGCCCTGCCCGCGGACGAAGTCGGTGACCCTCCGCCACGACGCCACGTGCGCGTCGTCGTACAGGCCGGTGTCCTCGGGTGAGATGCGGCCGACGGCGCTCACCGCCGTGGCCTCGGTCAGCACGAGCCCCGCGCCGCCCACCGCGCGGGAGCCGAGGTGGACCAGGTGCCACTCGTTCGGGTGGCCGTCCACGGCCGAGTACTGGCACATGGGGCTGACCGCGATCCGGTTCGGCAGCGTGACGGAGCGGAGACTCAAGGGGGTGAACAGCAGGCTCACTGTGGGGCTCCAGGGTGGGACGGGTCTTCTTCAGGTCCTTCGCCGGACCTCGACAGGTCCAAGGTCCCGGATCGGACAGCTGTTCCCGGTCGTGACGGGGGTCCCAACGTCCGAGAGCTGCGCAATTCCATTCGATTCGGTATTGCGCGTGCATTCGCACGTGATCTTCAATGAGAGGTGGCTACGCAAAACACCGGACAAGAGAGGGCCAGTTACGCCCATTCGGGTGTACTGTCCGCAGCACGTTCGGGGAGACCATCACTTGCCGCCCGTCGCAGGTCGGCCCAATTCGAGTTCCCGCCGGTCACGACAGTAACAGGACCCACATGCTGCCCATGCCGACCACGCTGACGACACCGGATCCCGGCTGGCCCATCAACAGCCTGCTGGGGCGCCTTCGCGAGAACACCCGACAAGAACTGCTGAGCATCGGAACAGTCGTGCGCTACGCGGCCGACCGCGAGGTCATCGAGCAGGACGCGAAAGACACTCACGTCCTCTTGCTGCTCGACGGCGTCGTGAAGGTGCAGACCACCGACGAGACCGGCGACACCGCACTGCTCGCGATCAGGGTCGCGGGCGACCTCGTCGGGGAGATGGCCGCGCTCGACCAGAAACCACGTTCGGCCACTGTCGTCACGTGCGGTGACGTAGTGGCGAAATTGATCACCAGCGGGGAGTTGATGAGCTTCCTGCACCGCCGCAACGACGTGTTCGTGGAATTGATCGGGATGATCAACGACCGGTTGCGGTGGGCGAACCAGCGCCGGCGCGATTTCCTGTCCCACCCGGCCGCCGAACGGGTGGCGCGGGTGCTCGCCGAATTGGTGCAGACGTACGGCCGCGAAGAGGCGGCCGGATGGACGCTGGGAATTCCGCTGACGAAGGTCGAACTCGCCTCCATCGCCGGGATGAAGCCCCGGACCGCGGAGAAGGCGTTCTCCGATCTGCGGAAAGCGGGTGTCGTGGTGAGCCACCTGCGCCGCGACGTGCTGGTGCCCGACCTGGAGGGCCTGAGGAAATTCGCGGGGTTCTGACCGGATCCCGCACTTCTACGGGTTTTCGGCGGAAGCCGTACTCCACAGTGACCGTGCGCGGTCACTATTCCGGACAGTCGAGAGGTCGGAGTCCATGAGTTCTGCCAACGTCCGGCGCAGTCTGCTGGTCTGCTGCGACCTGAGGAGCTACGGCTCGGCGGACGACCAGCTCCAGCGGGAGCTCCAGGAGCTGCTCGTGCGGAGCCTGGACCGCGCGGGCGCGTCCGCCGGCCTCGACCGCACGCAGTGGACCCGACAGGCCAAGGGCGACGAGGAGTGGGCGGTGCTGCCGCCGCACACGCCGGAGCGCGTCGTGGTCGACGACTACGTGCGCGCGCTGGACGCCGAGCTGTCGTCGGTCAACCAGTGGCGGGTGCCCGAGGCCAAGGTCCGGATGCGGGTGGCCATGCACCACGGGATGGTCATGGACGGCGCGAACGGGTTCCCCGGCAAGGACTCCGTGTTGGTGAGCCGGTTGCTGAACAGCAAGCCGGCCCACCAGGCGCTCGAGCAGGTGCCGTCGGCCGACCTGGTGCTGGTGCTGTCGGAGTTCCTGTACGACTCGCTGGTCGAGCCGGGGCACACCACGTTGCGGGCGAAGTCGTTCCGGCGGGTCGAGGTGGCGGAGAAGACGTTCACCGGTCACGGCTGGATGTGGATCCCGCACGGTGACGTGCACGGGCTCGACCTGAGCCCGGGCACCCCCGCGCCGTCGGTGCCACCGGTTCCGCCGGCGGCCGCGGAACCGGCGCCGGGGTCGGTGAACCAGAGCGCGGTGGCGCACGGCGGGTCCACGGTCGTGCAAGCCGGGCGGGACGCGACCATGCCGACCCAGCGGGCCGACCTGATCCAGAACTTCGAGCGCAACGACCAGCGCGGGTCGTACTTCGGACCGGTGACCCGGGCCCGGGGCAACGACCCGGAGTGAGCCCCCGGGTGGCGTCACCGCGACGCCGCCCGGTTCCGCTCAGCGCGACTCGGCCAGCAGCCGGGTCGCGTCGTCGACCGCGCCCGCGACGTCGTCGTCGGGCGGGTAGAGCAGCGAGCGACCGATGACGAGACCGCGGACGGTGGGGTGGCGCAGGGTGGCGCTCCAGGCGGCCGGGTCGTCGGACGGGCCGCCCATGACGAGGGTGGGCAGCGTGGTGGCGTCCAGCACCTCGTCGGGCGCGACCGGGAGCTTGAGCCAGGTGTAGGCGGAGGTGGAGCCGAGGCCGGCCGCGACACCGGCGGCTCGGGCCAGTGCCCGCGGGTCCTTGTCGAGGACGAGGCCGCCCGGGTCGCGCAGGTAGGGCAGGGGTTCGACCATCGCGGGCAGGGCGTGCTCGGCGAGCGCGGACACGGCGGCGGCGCAGCTCTCCAGGGTGGGGACGGTGCCGGGGTCGGAGTCCACGAGGCGGAGCAGCATCTTGCCGCCGTCGAGGCCGTTGGCGGCGATGGCGGACGGGTCGTAGGCGGTGAAGCGGTCGTCGATCTCCCAGTCGGCGCCGGCGAGGCCGCCGCGGTTCATGGAGCCGATCACGACGCGGTCGTCCAGGCCGTGCAGCAGGAGCAGTTCCTCGATGACGTCCGGTGTGCCCAGCACGCCGTCGACCTCGGGGTTGTCCAGCGCGACCAGCACGCGCTCCAGCAACGACCGCCGGTCGGCCATCGCGAGCGGGCCACCACCGCCGCCGCCGAGCGCGCCGCGGGCCGGGTGGTCGGCGGCGACGAGCACCAGCGTGCCCTTCGCCGACAGCATCCCGAGCCGCTTCCGCCGACCCTGGTACGCCCGTCGCACCGCGCCCGGATCGGTCGCCCTCGTGTTCAACAACCGCCACCACCGGTCGTCATCGATCACTGCGGCCTCCGCCCTCGTTGGACATTTCCCATGTGGGATCGTTCTACAATCGGACGATCCTCTTGTCGGGCAATTCCCGCCTCAGGAGTGTTACCCACGGCGGACCACCGGCACCCGTCCGAACGGGGGTGGGCGGCGTTCGGCGGCGCTTGCGACACGACCGGCGCGGTGGAGCCGGTCGCGGCGTTGGAGGCTCGGGGGCTTGGTGTGTCAGGGCTTGGCGTGTCCGGGCTTCGGCGTTCGGCGTTCGGCGTTCGCTTGGCGAGGTGCGGGAGGCGTGGCAAATGGCGCGGGAGTCCTTGGTGGAAGGTGGTTTCCCACCATCCACAGTGGACTAGTCCGGCTTGCGGACGAGTACGCAGCCCTGAGGCGCGGACACCCCGCCGTGGGGCTCGCGGACCGCCGTCGTGTGCGGTTCGAAGCCGGCCGCGACGAGTTGCGCCACCACGTCGTGCGGTTGGAGGCGGTACACGTCCAGCTCGATGTCGTGCCCGTAGCCCTGGCGCAGCCGCCGGACGACGTCACCGACGTGGAACGCCAGCAGCAGGTGGCCGCCGGGCGCCAGGACCCGGTGGAACTCCGCGTACACCGCCGGGTGGTGCTCCCACGGCACGTGGATCACCGAGTACCAGGCCAGAACCCCGCCCAGCGACCCGTCGGGCACGGCGAGGTCGAGCATGGAGCCGACCTCGAAGTCGACGTCGGGGTGGTCGTGCCGGGCCACGTCGAGCATCCCCGGCGACAGGTCGACGCCGAACACGTCGACCCCGAGTCCGCGCAGGAAACCGGTGATCCGGCCCGTTCCGCAGCCGACGTCGGCGACGCGGCCCGTCACCAGGTCCGCGAACAACCCCAGCACGTGCCGGTCGAACGGGTTGCCGGCGAGGTCGTCGCGCAACAGGTCCCCGTAGGACACGGCGACCTTGTCGTACGCGGTCCGCGCGGTGGTCAGGAAATCGGGTTCGGTGGAGTGCCGGGTCACACCGGGGAACCTAGTCCCACCCGCCGCGCCTGCCCTGCTTCGTCCGGGCGCGTCGCTTCTTCTCCTCGATCCGCCGTTCCTGCGAACCCCTGGTGGGCTTGGTCGGACGACGGACGGGAGGTGGCGCGGCCGCCGCGTCGCGCAGCAGCCTGGCGAGCCTTTCCCTTGCCGCGGCACGGTTCTGCAACTGCGCGCGGTGCTCGGAGGCGGTCACCGTGAGCACGCCGTCGACCAGTCGGCCCGCGAGCCTGCCGACCATCCTGGCGCGCAACCACTCCGGCACCGACGGCGAGGACGCCAGGTCGAACGACAGCTCCACCCGGCTGTCCGCGGTGTTCACACCCTGCCCGCCCGGGCCGGACGACCGGGAGAAGCGCTCGCGCAACTCGGACGCCGGCACGACCAGCGTCCGAGTCACCACCAGGTCCTCGGCCATGCCGCCGAGATTAGTGGACCGACCCCGGCGAAGTCGCCGGCTTTGTCGACTGCCCGGCGGTGCCGTGCGCGTGGATCCGGTGCACCCGCAGTCGCGATCCGGCGTGCCACCACGCTCCGGCTCCGGCAGGTACGCGGTCCGGCGCACCAGCACGGCGCGGCGTCCGTGTCCGGAAGTCGTCAGAAACCGACGACCAGTCCGGGAAGCGTCGCGATGCGCGCCAGTTCCTCCCAGGTCAGGGGCCTGCGGTCGCGGTCGCTGTCGAGCATGACCGCGACCGACGTGCCGCCCGACTCCACCCACACCTGGAGCATTGGGCCGCCGGTGAACACGGTCACCTCGCGCCCCTCGAACTCCTTGGTCTCACAAGGCTTTTCATCGACCCGGTGAACCGCGTCGCAGGTGTCGCGGCCGGCGGCGGTCACGTAGATCCGGAGCGCGCCGCGCCCGGTCGGTCCGTCCACCTCGCTGAACGACAGGTAGTGGTCGGGGAACACCTTGAACTCGAACGGCTTCGGCGCGCCGCCCGGCGCGGGCGAGGCGACCAGTCCCGGCGGCAGCAGGGGTTGCGCCGCCAGCACCCGGCCGAGTTCGGCGGCGTGCGCGGCGTTGAACGGCTTGGCGGAGTCGGGCGACAGCCCGGACGGCTGCACGGACGACGGGACCAGTCGGAGCGTGGTGGGCGGGCTCGCGGTGTCCTGGCCCGCGGTCGCACCGCGCAGCACGGGAACACCGACCGCCGTGACCGCCACCAGCACGAACGCCGCGGTCAACCCCCGGCGCAGGTGTCGGCGGCGGCGGCCGGACCTCCTGATCGCGGCCCGGTCGACGGTCAGGGGCGGCTCGTCCTGGAACGCGGTGGCGAGGACGTCGCGGATGTCGGTCACAGCTGCTCCTCCAGGTGCGTCCGGCCGAGGAGTTCCCGCAGTGCGGCCAAACCCTTGGCGGACTGGCTCTTCACGGTCCCCTCGGTGTTGCCGAGCAACCGCGCCGTCTCCGCGACGCTCAGGTCTTCCCAGTACCGCAGCACGACCACCGCCCGCTGGCCCGCCGGCAGCCTGGCCAGGGCGGCGCGCACGTCGAGGTCGGCCGCCGCGTCGGACGTGGTGTCGCCCGCCCCGCCGACCTCGGGCAGCGCCGCGACCGCCGTCTCCCGCCGCCACGGGCGCCGTGACTCGTCGATCGCGGCCCGCACGAGCACCTTGCGCGCGTAGGCGTCCACGGAGCCGTCGCGGTGGATGCGGGGCCAGGCGGCGTACAGCTTGGTCAGCGCGGTCTGCACCAGGTCCTCGGCGCGGTGCCAGTCGCCGCACAGCAGGTAGGCGGTGCGGCGCAGCACGCGTGCGCGGGCGTCGACGTACGCGTCGAACTCACGGTCCACGGAAACCCCCCTTCGGGTCACGGGGCTATACGGAACGACCCCGCCGCCCGGTTGCCTCGCCCCGAATCCCCCGATCGTGGCGTCCACACCGGCCGTGACTCCGCTAGCATGTTGTGTGCAGGCAACAGACGGAGCGAGTGAGCTCCGCACAGCGATGTGCGGGGCGAATGTCCTTGTGCGGCAGGGAGAACACGACCAACCCGGGTCGCGGTGCCCGCCGCCGGACCACTGGGGGAACGGCACGATCGGTGCCCACCGAGCGCGGTGGTGGGGCGCGGTCAGTTGTAGGGCGCGGGCGGGTGCCTGGGGCGCGGGCGGTGGCCGGGCATGGGCGGTGGCCGGGCGCGGCCAGTGGCGTGCCGCCCACCGGCAGCGGGGCGCGGCAGGTGGGCAGCACGCGGGCTGCGCATCGGGCGCGGGCGGCAGTGGGACGCGGGCGGTGGGACGCGGGCGGCGGGCAGGGCCGCGGGCGGGTGCCTGAGGCGCGGACGATGCATGACGCCTGCGTACCGAAGCCTCCGGCACAACGGCCCTTTGGGCTTTGGGCTTTGGGCTTTGGGCTTTGGGCTTTGGGCTTTGGGCTTTGGGCTTTGGGCTTTGGGCTTTGGGCGGAGCGTGCCCTGCGCGCGGGCCTCGAGCCACGCGTCCGTCGCGCATCGGTCGTGGCGGCATCGGTCGTGGCGGCATCGGTCGTGGCGGCATCGGTCGTGGCGGCACCGCGCTCCACCCGGAGCGCGGTGCACCCGACACGGCATGACCGAGCCTCGGATCGGGGCTCGAAAAAGGAGTTCTCGGAAAGGAGTTCTCAGTGCGACAGGATCAGAACCGGGGGTGGTCGCCGGCCAGGGCGGTCGGGGCGTCCGACTTGGTGACCTCGCCCAGCACCCACGCCGGGACGTGGCGGGCGGTCAGGACGGCGAGCGCGCGGTCCACGTCCTCCGGCGAGACGACGGCGACCATGCCGACGCCCATGTTGAAGGCGCGTTCCATCTCCTCGCGCTCGACCCGGCCGCGCTGGGCGATGAGCGCGAACACCGGCTGCGGGGTCCACGAGCCGCGGTCCAGGCGTGCCGACAGGCCGGCCGGCAGGACCCGGGCCAGGTTCGCGGCCAGGCCGCCGCCGGTGACGTGGGCGAAGGTCCGCACCTCGGCCTCGGCGGCCAGCGCCAGGCAGTCCTTGGCGTAGATGCGGGTCGGCTCCAGCAGTTCCTCGCCGAGCGTGCGGCCGAACTCCTCCACGTGCCCGGAGAGGGGCATGCGGGCGAGCTCCAGCAGCACGTGCCTGGCCAGCGAGTAGCCGTTGGAGTGCAGGCCCGACGAACCCAGGGCGATCACGACGTCGCCGTGTCGCACGCGGTCCGGGCCGAGCATGGCCGAGGCCTCGACCACGCCGACGCCGGTGCCGGAGATGTCGTAGTCGTCGTCACCCATCAGTCCGGGGTGCTCCGCGGTCTCACCGCCGAGGAGCGCGCACCCCGCCAGCACACAACCCTCGGAGATGCCCTTGACCAATGCCGCGATCTTGTCCGGCACCACGCGCCCGACGGCGATGTAGTCCTGCATGAACAGCGGTTCGGCGCCGCAGACGACCAGGTCGTCCACGACCATGGCGACCAGGTCGTGCCCGATGGTGTCGTGCTTGTCCAACGCCTGCGCGATCGCGATCTTCGTGCCGACGCCGTCCGTCGACGACGCCAGCACGGGTTCCTTCCAGCGGTCGAGCCGGAGCTGGAACAGGCCGGCGAAGCCGCCGATGCCACCGAGCACCTCGGGCCGGGTCGCCTTGGCGGCCCACGGCTTGAGCTTCTCCACCGCCTCGTCGCCGGCTTCGATGCTGACACCGGCGGACGCGTAGGTGGGCTTGGCGCTGTCGGTCACACTGGCTCCATCGTCAGAAGTCACACGGGGTTCAGGGGCGCTGAAGGGCGTCCTCGGCACCGTACCCGTTCGTCAGGACGGGGGTGGCCGAGCCCGACACGCCCCGGATGCCCTCCAGGAGGTGCTTGCCGATCAGCGCGTCCTCGGGGAGCGGGATCGGGTAGTCGCCGTCGAAGCAGGCGCAGCACAGCCGCGTCCTGGGCTGCTCGCTGGCCGCGATCAGCTCCTCCAGGGACACGTAGCCGAGGGAGTCGGCGCCGACCGAGCGCCGGATGCCGTCGGTGTCCAGTCCGTTCGCGATCAACTCGGCACGGGAGGCGAAGTCGATGCCGTAGAAGCAGGGCCACTTGACGGGCGGCGAGGCGATCCGCACGTGCACCTCGACCGCGCCGGCCTCGCGCAGCATGCGCACCAGGGCGCGCTGCGTGTTGCCGCGCACGATCGAATCGTCCACGACCACGAGGCGCTTGCCGCGGATGACGTCGCGCAGCGGGTTCAGCTTGAGCCTGATGCCGAGTTGGCGGATGGTCTGCGAGGGCTGGATGAACGTGCGGCCCACGTAGGCGTTCTTGACCAGGCCGGACCCGTACGGGATGCCGGACGCCTGGGCGTAGCCGATCGCGGCGGGCGTGCCGGACTCCGGCACCGGGATGACCAGGTCCGCCTCCACCGGCTGCTCGACCGCGAGCCGGCGGCCGATCTCCACCCGGGTGGCGTGCACCGAGCGGCCGGCGATGGTGGTGTCCGGGCGGGCCAGGTAGACGTACTCGAAGATGCAGCCCTTGGGCTCGGGGTTGGCGAACCGCGACGACCGGAGGCCGTTCTCGTCGATCGCGATCAGCTCGCCGGGCTCGACCTCGCGGACGAACGACGCGCCGACGATGTCCAGCGCGGCCGTCTCGCTCGCGACGACCCAGCCGCGCTCCAGCCGGCCCAGCACCAGCGGCCGGACGCCCTGGGGGTCGCGGGCCGCGTACAGGGTCGACTCGTCGGAGAACGTCAGGCAGAACGCGCCGCGCAGCGTCGGCAGCAGCTCCAGCGCGGCCTGCTCGATGCCGCGGTCGGCGGCGGTGGCCGCCAGCAGGCCGCAGATCAGGTCGGAGTCGGTGGTGGCGCCGTGCGAGGTGTCCACGCCCAGCTCGCGGGCGCGCACCAGCAGTTCGGCGGTGTTGACCAGGTTGCCGTTGTGGCCGAGCGACAACCCGGAGCCGGCGGCCGTGGTGCGGAACGTGGGCTGCGCGTTCTCCCACGTCGTGGAGCCGGTCGTGGAGTAGCGGCAGTGGCCGACGGCGACGTGGCCGCGCAACGACTGGAGGACCTGCTCGTCGAACACCTGCGAGACGAGGCCGAGGTCCTTGAAGACGACGACCTGGCTGCCGTCGCCGACGGAAATGCCCGCCGCCTCCTGGCCGCGGTGCTGGAGGGCGTAGAGGCCGTAGTAGGAGAGTTTGGCGACGTCTTCACCCGGCGCCCACACGCCGAAGACTCCGCACTCCTCCCGGGGTTCGCTTTCTTCGGTGTCGTTGCGGCCGGCGTTGGACTGGTCGGTGACCACCGAGTGCTCCCTAGCGACGAAGGCGGGCTGCACCTCCGAGTGTAAGGCGAACGGAGGGTGAACCACCCCCATCGGCACCCGTGCGACGTGACGAAAGGCACCCTTTCAGTCCAGTCGGAGCACGCTCAGCACGTCCCGGTCGCCGACGGCCTTCAGCGGGAGCCTTCCCCACAACCTGTAGTGCACGAGCTGTGCCTCTCCGGTCACCGTCGCGTCGGCCTCCTCGCCCGGCCACGCGGCGCGCACCTCGGGCACCACCTCGGGCGCGAACGTCACCACCCACGACTCCGGCACGTCGGTCAGCGCCACGAGCGCGGTGCCCTTCACCGTCGGCGGCACGTCGGTCGCGTACTTGGCCGCGAGCAACGTGGTCAGGGCCTCGTCGACGCCGTCGACCGCGAACTCCGCGTCACCGACCACGAGCTGCCGCAACGCCGCCTGCGCGTCCCACCGCCGCAGGTCGAGTTCGTGCGCGAGCCGCCGGTGCCACACCCAGGCCAGGTCCGGCGCGGCCGGGGAGAACGTCCAGGTCGCGCGGTTGCCCGGCACCGCGGGCAGGATCTCGGCCGCCTTGGCCAGCTGCGCGTCGAGGTACTCCAGCGGGTTGCCGCCGGCGGGCGGCGGTGGCAGCCGCAGCTGCACCGGGCTGCCGGTGCGCAGGTACTCCAGCGACGTCTCCAGGAACCGGCCCACGTGCAGCACCAGCTCGGTGAACGTCCACCCCGGGCAGCTCGGCACCTTCGCCCGCGGGTCGGCCTGGCCGACCGCGGCCCGGAACATGCCCGCCTGCTCGGTGAAGACGTCCGTCCACCGCTGGGTGGTCCAACCTCCTGGCACGGCTCACTCCCTGGGTCTCGCGGCTGGTCTCGCGGCTCATGGTGCCGCACTTCGGGTCGGCGAATCCGGCGGAACCGCCCGGTCCCGCCCGACGTCGCAGTATGCGGACCGGCGGCACGGAGGGTGGGCAACTGTGTTCGGTGTGCGACCAGAGACGCTGCGCGCGGCGTCGAAGGAGTTCGAGGACGGCGCGGACGCGACCGGTGACGGCGCCGACCTGATCTCCATGCTCAGGCTGGACGCGGGCGCGCTCGGTCAGGTTCCCGCCGCGGCCGAGTTCGTGGACGCGCTGGCCCGGTGGGCGGGCGAGCAGTCCGACGACCTGCGGCGCGGCGCGGCCTGGTACCGGGACGCGGGCGCGGGCCTCGCCGAGAACGCCGAGTCCTACCAGCGGGCCGAGGACGCCACGACCCAGTCGTTCCGGTCGTTCGACGGCGGTGCGGCGTGATCGACCCCGAGGAGCTGTACGGCCGGCTGGCGGCGGGCGACGCGGGTCGGGTGGCCGCGGCGGCCGATCCCATCAGCGGCGCGTTGAGCGCGGTCGAGCGGGCGGGCACGGCGGTGTCGTCGGGCGGCGGCACGGCGTCCTCCGCGTGGCGGGGCTCGTCGGCGAGCAGGTTCGGCGCGCGGGCCGAGTTGTCCTCGCGCGCCGCGGTCGTCGCGGGTCAGCGGCTGGGCGTCGGTGTCGACGTGGTGCAGGCGGCCTCGCGGGCGTACGCGCAGATGCGCGGCGCGGCGGACTCGATCATCGACGTGTGGCGAAGCCGGTCGCCGATGCTGGACGAGGTGCAGACCCGGGACCTCGCGACGCGGGTGAACTCCGCGCTGGACAACGTGAAGTCGGGGTACGAGGGCGTGCTGCGGCAGTACGCGTCGGCGCTGTCCCGGGTGAAGCCCGGCTTCGCGGAGACCGCGGGCAAGGACGCCGGGTGGACGTCGGCGGTCGAGGCGCTGCGCACGTCGGCGACCGTGCCCGGACCGGGTTCGGACCCGAAGCAGGTCGCGGCGTGGTGGAAGTCGCTGACCAAGGACCAGCAGGACGAGTTGCTGCGCACCAGGTTCCAGGAGCTGGGGCAGTTGCGCGGGCTGCCGTCCGGTGTGCTGGACCAGGCGAACCGGGCGCGGATCATGGACGACGCCGCGCGGTTCCCGGCCCGGCGCGACGAGTTGGACGCCGCGTTGGCCGCGCGCGCCCGGGAACTGGGGCTGGACCCGGCCACCTCGGCCGGGCAGACCGCGCTGCTCAACGACCCGCGGTACGCGTCGCTGATGGACGAGCGGCAGGAGGTCGCGCGCAAGGCCGAGAACGCCGAGAAGGCCGCGGGCAGCGTGCGCTCGGCGGAGAAGCTGGCCGAGGCCAAGGGCTGGTCGAAGGACGACGTGCGGGTGCTGGCGTACGACCCGTACGGGCCGCGCGGCGACGGCGGGATGGCCATCGCGTACGGCGATCCGGACACCGCGAAGAACCTCGCCGTGTGCGTGCCGGGCACCGGGTCGACGCTGGACGCGTTCTCCATCGACCAGGCGGCCAACCTGCGCGAGCAGATGGGCGCGGGCGGCAACGCGACCGTGCAGTGGCTCGGGTACGACGCGCCTGGCTGGGCCGTCGGCGAGGTGGACAACCCGGCGCAGGCCCGCGAGGGCGGGCAGAACCTGGTGGCCGACGTCGACGGGTACCGGGCGGCGGCCGAGGCGGCCGGGAATCGGCAGCACCTCACCGTGATCGGCCACTCGTACGGGTCAACCACGGTCGGGTATGCCGGGATGAACGGGTTGGCGGCGGACGACATCGCGTTCGTCGGGTCGCCCGGTGTCGGCGCGTCGAACGTGGACCAGCTGTCGGCGGGCGCCGGGCACGTGTACGTCGGCGCGACCGAGCACGACCCGGTGGTGCAGGGGACGTCGTCGGACTGGTTCACCCAGGACGGGTCCTCGGTCGGTCCCTACGACCCGCGGTTCGGGGCGCGGACGTTCGGCACGCCGGACGGGACGTCGCTGCTCGGTGCGCACTCGCAGTACTACGCGCCGGGCTCGGAGTCGGTGCAGAACCTGGCGCGGATCGCGACCGGCGACGGCGGGTCCGTGACCTCGCAGAAGTGGTACGACTCGCCGCTCGGGCCGGCGCTCCCGGGGTCGGACCTGCCCGTGGTCGGGCCGGTGCTGGACTCGGTGAGCGGCACCGTCGCCGGTGCCGCGGACCTGGTGGGCGACGTCGCGGGCGGGTTGTGGGACGCGGGCGGCGACGCCGTGCACGGGCGGTGGTCCGAGGCCGGCACCGGGTTGCTGAACACCGGGCGGGAGTTGTTGAACGACGCGGGCGACGTCGTGCTGGGCGGGCTCGGCGACGCGATCGAGTTCGGTCGGGACGCGGTCGAACTCGGCCAGGACGTGGTCGAGGGCGCCGGGAGGCTGTGGGACCGGACCGTCGGGTCGTGGTTCTGAGGCCTTAAGACCGTGACACGCAGTGCGTGACCTCGGTCTGCACACCCTTCTGGTCGAACCCGCTGTCATCCGACTGGTTGACGTGGCACTGGACGCGGTCGCCGACCTTGACCCCGGTCGGGAGCTGGTCGAGGTCGGCCCGCTGGGTGCGGACGATTTCGAGCAGGTCCCGCTCGTCCGCGACGTCCTGGTCGATCTCGAGGTTGACGTAGGCGGGCTCGGTGCGCCCCATCGACTCCGACTCCGGGTTGACCGCGGTGACCCGGAAGGCCAACTCCCCCGAGTACGCGCCGCCGCCGCACGCGGTGAGCAGCACGCCCGTTGCCAGCACCAGCCCCAGCACCCTCATCACCCACCCGACTGTAGTGGGGAGGGGGTCAGCGGCGGTGGCAGTTGGTGATCGTCGTGACGATGCCGTCGTCGTCGCGCTGGGTGACCTTGCAGGTGACCGCGTCACCCGGGACGACGTCCTCGGCGAACGCGGACAGCTCGGTGCTGCGGGTGTCGAGCCGGTCGAGGGCGCCGGGGGCCGGGTCCTGGTCGAGCGCGATCTCGGCGGTGGCGGGGTGCTGGTCGCCGGACTTCGACTGGTAGCCGGGGTTGATCCGGGTGACCTTGAACTGCACGTCGGCCGCCCATTCGGTGGTGCCGCACGAGGCCAGCAGCAAGGCCGCCGCCACCACTCCGAGAATTCTCACCGGTCACCCTCCGTGAACCGCACCACCGGGAGGAGGTGCGCCAGATCCGCCCGGCTGCCGGACGCCGACACCCGTCCGCCGTCGACCGCGTCCTGCCAGGACAGCGAGCCGACGGCCAGTTCCAACCACGTCCGCGCGTCGGTCTCGACCACGTTGGGCGGCGTGCCCCGGGTGTGCCGGGGTCCGGCGACGCACTGGACGGCGGCGAACGGCGGCACCCGCACCTCGACGCTCCGCCCGGGCGCGACCTGCTCCAACGTCCGCAGGCTCAACTTCACCGCCAACCCCACCACCGCCCGCGCCGGCTGCTCGCCCTCTCCGCCCAACCAGGGCAGAACCTCGGCCACCGCCGCGCGAAGTTCATGCGGATCAACACCTCGGGACACCACGGCGAGAGGCTAGCGCCACCCGCAACCCCTTCCTCCGCCCCCTCCGGTCAAATCGTTCAACAAGTGAGTTGTTCAACAAGGGACTTGTTCAACGATTGGTTTGTTCAACAATCCGACAATCCAACGACAGAGACGCGAACGGGAAGAAAGCCCGCGGCAAAGAGGCGGCCGGCGGCTGGGCGCGCCAAGGATCGGGCGAGCCGACCGGGCCTCGACCCGGCCGCGTCGTTCCGGCCGCGTCGTCCTGGCTGCGGCGTCTTGGCGATCGGCGTTGCCGCAGCGCTGGTTGACACGTGGGATTGTTGATGCGTGGGATTGTTGAACGATTCTACGTTAGGGCTTGGCGGCGCGGGAGGCTTCGGTCAGGAGTTCGTCCACCTGGTGGGCCAGGCGGCGGGTGTCGGTCGGGGTGAAGGTGCTCCACGGGACCGAGCCCGGGGAGGTTCGGCGTTGTTGCAGGTAGCGGCCGTCCTCGGTGTCGAAGAAGGCCACCACGCGGTCCGGGCGGCAGCGTTTGCCGTAGCGGTCGCGGGCGGCGGCGCCGAAGTTGCCCGTGTTCACCAGGCCCGTGAACATCTTGACCAGGGTGGTCGCGTCCTCCTGCCGCACGCCGTGCGAGCGGAACGAGGCCTCGAGGCTCTTGGGTGAGCCGTCCGAATTCTCGACCGCCGCCTCCAGGTCCGCGCTCGGCATCGTCACCGAGTGGCCGGTGCCCGCCGGGTGCGCCGGAAGCGTGCTCAGCACCGCCGACGGCAGGCCACTGCCCGCCGCGCGCCGGAACGTCAGCTCGTCGCCGATCTTCGTGACGACGGCGCCGTGGTCGCCGTTCGCCGCCGCCAGCACCCGGATGCTGCGCCCCACCCACACCCGGCCGTCGACCTCGCGCTCCGGCCGGGAGAACAACCGCAGCAGGTGGTCCAGCTCCGGGTGCAGGCCCCTCGGCCCGCCCAGCCCGCGCTGCCCCAACCCGGCCCACACGCGGCGTTCCAGGTCGGCGCGCTCGGCGTGTGTCCGGCCCGGCGAGGACACCTTGATCACCAACGGCATCCGACCGAGGTCGAGTCGTTCCCACACGACGTCGAACTCCTCGGCGGAGAGCGTGATCGGCTCCCGCTCCGCCTGCCCCCCGAAAATCGTCAACGTCCCGCTCCCCGACTGCGCCTGGACCCGCCTCGACCGAGGCGGGAAAAGCCGAACCCGTGGGGGACGCGGACGTCCCCCACGGGCGAATTCCACCACCGGCGACACCCGCCGGCACGGGCTACTGCGGAGCCTCGCCGATCACCGACGGCGCCACCCGGCGCTCGTCGCCGAACACGTCCGCGGTCTCCACGAGGAAGTCGGCGGACTTGTGCTCCACGTCCTCCTCGCCCTCCCCGGCGTGCCCACCGGCGCCACCGCCACCGGCCATGCCGGCACCGCCACGACCGGACGCGCCACCCGGGCCGGCGGCACCGGGCGCGTTCGCACCGAAGGCACCGACACCGGACATGCCGCCACGACCCTGCGCGCCGCTGCCCGTCGTCTCACCGAGACCGGACAGGCCGCCGCCGGGCAGGCCGCCGAGGCCACCGCGACCACCCGGGCCGGACTGGCCCGGAGCACCGCCGCGCGAACCCGGCACGTCGAGACCGCCGGACATCCGGCCGGACGGACCGTTCGGCACGGTCGGCCGACCCGGAACGCCGGTCTTGCCGCCACCGCCTGCCGGACCGCCACCGGGCTGACCGCCGATCTGCGTCCACACCGGGGGGATCGTCCCGATCGGAGGCTTCGCGGTGACCGGCGGCGGCGTCGGGTTCGGGGTCGGGTTGGGCACCGGTGCCACCGGCGGGGGCGTCGGGGTCGGCGGCGCCCACACCGTGTGCGTGGTGCCCGTGTTGTTCGCCGGGGGCGTGTACGTCGGCGTCACGGTCGGGCCGGACGGCGGCGGCGTCCACGAGGTGTTGGTCGTGCCACCACCGTCGGACGGCTCGGTCCACGTCGGCGTCGAGCGGTAGTTCGCCGAGGAGCTGTTGTACTCGCCGGAACCCGCGGGCGGCGGGGTGTCGATCACGACCTTCGGCGGCGGGACGAACTCGCCGAGCGTGTCGCGGTTCCACTCGCTGCTCGACTGGTAGTTCTCCATCACCTCGACGGCCTTGGCCTCGGCGTTGTCCTGCGCCGCCTCCTGCTGCTCGTGGTCGTTCTGCTGCTTGATCACGTGCAGCATCCCGGCCGGACCGCCCAGCAGGCCGAGCACCTTGTCCGCGGTGGACGGCGCCTCGGTCGTCACCGGCACGGGCTCGGGCATCTGCTTGCGCGCCTCGACGATGTACTCGCCCTGGAGCTGCGCGGAGGTCTTCATGACGTCCGAGCCCTGCTGCGCGTCCGCGGCCCACTGCGCCAGCGGCGACAACGCGGCCAGGGTCGTGTCGGCCGTCGAGCCCTCCCAGGACGCGCCGAGCTTGGCCAGGCCCTCCTGGATCTCGGTGTCGATCTGGCCGAGCGACTCGGACAGGGCCTTCCAGCCGTCCTCCAGCGGGCGGGACGCCGCCACGCCGGGACCTTCGTTGATCATGCGGTGCAGCTCGGGGTGGGCATACCCGCGCCAGCGGTGGTCACCCATCGTGCTCGCCCCCTCGTGGGTCAGTTGTGGACACGGCCCCAGGCCGCGGTGTTGTCACCCTCGACGGCGCGGTAGTCCGCCTCGATCGCGGTGAGCTGGTCGACGACGCCCTTGAGCTGGTCGCGGTACGCGCGCACGGCCGTCATGGCCGCGCCCTCGCCACCGTCGAACGTCTCCTGGTTGAACTTCTCGGCCGTCTCCGAGCTGACCGGGTCGCCGGCCCAGTTCCGCGCGGTCAGGAAGTCCGACGTGCCCAACTGGCGCTCGAGCTTGTCCAGGGCGTCGGAGAACACCTTGCGCGCACCCGGGATCGCCGACGGGTCGATGCTCAGCTTCTGCTGGGTTCCGCTGTACTCCGGGAGCGGGGTCTGCGCGGAGCCCCCACCACCATCCGCGATGAACACGGCACCCCTCCTAGTAGCGACCTGTGCATTCGTGACGACTTTAGCTCTGATGCGGTCGGCCGGTGTGCGGTTCCGACCGGATCGCGGGACGTGCCTATCTGCTCGCCAGGGTCGCGATCACCAGTTCGGCGATCTGCGGCGCGAGTTCGCACGTCTTCTCCTGGCTGGTCTCGCCGAAGCTCGACACCTTGACGTCGACCAGCTGGTGGTCGGACACGTCGACCGCGACGGTGCAGTTGTTGGTGGTGCCCTTGGACTTCGCGCTCACCCGCACCGCCGGGAAGCCGCCGACCTGCACGTTCTCCACGTTCGCGGGCAGGTGGCCGTCGGTGTAGTACTCGACGCCGGTGCTCGGCGACAGCGCGACGTTCAGCACCCACAGGCGGTCCTCGCGGGAGGTCACGCAGTTCGGCCAGCCGGTGCCGTCGTTCACGCTCTTGGCGGGCGGGCGGTTCAGGCCGACCTGGGCGCGTTGCGCGTCGGTGAGCAGCGAGCAGGGGTCGACGTCCCCGATGTCGATCGTCTTGGGGCGCACGGCCTTGGCCTTCGAGGTCGCCGGGCTGCTCGACGGCGCGGACGTCGTGGACGTCGGGCCTGCCGAGGTCGGGTCCGCACGGTCGGGCGACGGTGAGCCGGTCGTCGTCTCGGAGCAGCCCGCGAGCAGGACCGCGGCGACGAGGAGCGTCAGGGCACGGCGCATGGGCGTCAACGTATCGGATCACCCGGACGGCGGGTGGCGGTTCACGTCACTCGTCTGCCGCATTGCCCGAGGTGGGTGGGCGGCGGAAACCTCCTTCGTGGCACGCCGCCGCCCTCTCGACCCACAGGGGAGCAGCAATGCGCGTCGTCCCGTTCGCGCTGGCGTCCGTCCTGGCGCTCGGCGTGCCGTTCGCGTCCACCGCGCCCGCGTCCGCGACCGTGTCCTCCGCGCCCGGTTCCTCCACGACCGTGCCGGACTGGCGGATGCGGTCGGACGTCGAGGTCGGGGTGGGTGGCGGCACGGTGTCGTCGCCGTCGTACTCCGACTCCGGCTGGACGACCGTGCCGGCGCGGTCGACCGTGGTGGCCGGGCTGGTCGCCGCCGGCCGGTACCCCGACCTGAACTTCGGCGAGAACCTGAAGTCGGTGGCGCGGTCGGACTTCGAGGTGCCGTGGTGGTACCGCAAGGCATTCCGGTTCGAGCCGCGCGCCGGGGTGCGGACGTTCCTCGAGCTGGACGGCGGGATCATCTCGCGCGGCGAGATCTGGCTCAACGGAGCCGAAGTCGCCGGGTCGGACGTCGTGGTGGGCGCCTACCCGACGCACGAGTTCGACGTGACGTCGTTGCTGCGCAAGGGGACGAACGCGCTGGCGATCCGGGCTTCCGCGGCCGATCCGGCACGTGACCTGGCGATCCACTTCGTCGACTGGTCGCAGCCGCCGCCCGACCGGAACCAGGGGATCTTCCGGGACGTGCGGTTCGCGTCCGGCGGCGCGGTGTCGCTGCGGTTCCCGCGGGTGTCGACGGATCTGCCGCTGCCGGACCTGTCCCGGGCGACGGTGTCCGTTCGGGTCGACGCGCGGAACAACACGGGTTCGCCGGTGACGGCGGTGGTGTCGGGGACGTACGGCGACGGGCCGTTCCGGACGACGGTGTCGTTGGGCGCGGGCGAGACGCGGACCGTGTCGGTCGTGCGGGAGCTGAGGTCGCCGCGGGTGTGGTGGCCGTTCCGGATGGGCGGGCAGCCGCTGTACGACCTGTCGCTGACCGCGTCGGTGGGCGGCGCGGTGTCCGACGTGGCGCGGACCTCGTTCGGGGTGCGCGAGGTGTCGTCGGTGGTGGAGCAGGGCGCGCGGCGGTTCTTCGTCAACGGCGAGCCGTTCCTGGTGCGCGGCGGCGGGTGGGCGTCGGACCTGTTCCTGCGCACCGACGTGCGGCGGATCGCCGACCAGCTGGCGCTGGTGCGGAGCATGGGGCTGAACCTGCTGCGGCTGGAGGGGAAACCGGAGAACGACGAGTTCTACGCCATCGCGGACCGGCTCGGGATCATGGTGCTGACCGGGTGGGAGTGCTGCTCGAAGTGGGAGGACTACGCGTCGTTCGGGGCGGAGGACTACCGGGTCGCGGGCGAGTCGGCGGCGAGCGAGGGTCGGCGCGTGCGCAACCACCCCAGCGTGATCGGGTTCCTGATCGGCAGCGACCGGGCGCCGGGCGCGGTGCTGGAGAAGGTGTACCTGGACGGGTTGGCGCGGGCCGAGTGGGAGCTGCCGGTGATCCCGTCGGCGCAGGCGTTGTCGTCGCCGGTGCTGGGTGCGTCGGGGATGAAGATGGCCGGGCCGTACTGGTGGGAGCCGCCGAGTTATTGGTACGACAAGAGGGCGGGCGGCGCGTCCGGGTTCGCCTCCGAGATCGGGCCGGGGCCGGCCGTTCCGGAGATGGCGGAGTTGCGGAAGTTCCTTTCCCCGTCGGACATCGCGCGGTTGACGGACTACTCGGCGGTGCAGTACCACCTCTCGCCGTCGGCGACGTTCGACAAGTTCTCCTTCTGGGGCAAGGCTTTGGACGCGCGGTACGGTCCTCCGTCCACTCCGGACTCCTTGGTGCGGCTGGCCCAGTTGGCCGGGTACGAGACGGTTCGGGCGCAGTTCGAGGCGTTCGGGCGCAACGGGTCGGACCGGGTGCGGCCGGCCACGGGGGTTGTGCACTGGATGGTGAACAACGCCTGGCCGACGTTGTACTGGCACCTGTTCGACTACTACCTGGCGACGGGTGGCGGGTACTTCGGGGCCAAGACGGCGTTGCGGCCGTTGCACGTGCAGTACTCGTACGACGACGGGTCGGTGGCGGTGGCGAACACCGGGTTGTCGGGTGTGGCCGGGATGAGCGTGTCGGCGACGGTGTTCGAGGTGGACGGGACGGTGCGGGCGGAGGAGACGTGGGCCGCGGACGTGCCGGGGAACGGGGCGGTGCGGGTCGGGACGTTGCCGGCGGGTGCGGGTGGGACGTACTTCGCGCGGTTGCTGTTGAAGGACTCGACCGGGCGGGTGGTGGACCGGAACGTGTACTGGTTGTCGACGCGGGCGGACACCTTGGACTACACGGGGTCGACCTGGTACCACACGCCGCAGTCGGGGTACGCGGATCTGAGCGGGGTGCGGTCGTTGCCGGAGGCGTCGGTGGCGGTGGGGGTCGCGTCGTCGGGCGGGGTCACCGAGGTGACGTTGCGGAACACCGGTGGGGGTGTGGCGTTCTTCGTGCGGGCGACGGTGCGGAAGGGGGTCGGTGGGGCGGAGGTGCTGCCCACCGACTGGAGCGACAACTACGTGACGCTGTGGCCGGGCGAGACCTTGACGCTGCGTGCCACTTACCGCCCGTCCGATCTGGCCGGCGCCAGGCCGACGGTGGACGTCGAGGGGGTCAACCTGCCGCTGAGTGTTCACTAGTTCACACATCGGATTGTTGAACGATTCTACATGTGAACTGTTCACTCGGGCTGGACTCGGCCGGGGGCGAGCGCGCGGTGTGGACGGCCGGGGTCCGGGCGCAGGCGGGATGTGAGGAACCGCCGCGTTGGGGGGCGGGACGCGCGGGTCCCGGAGGCGGCCGGGCGGGGAGGGCGCCGCGGCCGAGGGCACGGGACGAGCGCGGGATCGCTGCGCAGGCGAGTGGAACACGCGGGTCCCGAAGGCGGCCGGGTGGGAGGGCGCGGGTGGGCGCCGCGGCCGAGGGCACGGGCTCGGGACGAACGCGGGATCGCCGCGCAGGCAGGCGGAACACGCGGGTCCCGAAGGTGGCCGGGTGGGAGGGCGCGAAGGGGCGCCGCCGAGGACACGGGTTCGGCAGGGACACGGGGCCGCTGCGCAGGCAGGCGGAACACGCGGGTCCCGAAGGCGGCGGCCGGGTGGAGTTGCAGGGAGGGACGGCGGCGCCGAGGACGCGGGCTCGGGAAGGGCATGAGCCACTGCGTAGTCGGGCAGGGGGCATGGGTTCCGGCGGTGGCGGTTGGGCGGGAGTTGCTCGGAGGCGGCGGCGAGGGCACGGGCTCGGGAGGAATGTGGGACCGCTGTGCAGGTAGGAGGGAGGCATGGGTTCCGGCCGCGGTTGGGCGGGAGGGGCGGAGGGGGCGCTGGCGAGGGCATGGGTTTGGGGAGAGACGCGGGGGTGTGTCTGGGGGGCGGGGCGTGCGAGGGCGCCGAGGGAAGGTGGCTGGGCGGGAGGCTGCGGAAGGCAGGGCTGTGGGCGGGACGCGGGTTGGGGCAGGGTGGGGGCGGGATTCGGGTTCGGGTGGGGTAGGTGGTCGGTGCGTCGGTGCGTCGGTGCGTCGGTGCGTCGGTGCGTCGGACGACTCTCGCCCGGCGGATGCCACTCGCACCGGGGCGCTGTTCCGAGCCGTGCTGACCTCCGACTCCGCTGAACGCCCGCCCCTGTCGTCCACCTCTGTCGCCCACCTCTGTTGCCCACGCCTGCTGCCTTCGGCAGGCGCTCCGCCTTCAGCCGGCGCTCCGCGTTCGGCAGGCACTCCGCGTTCGGGGACCCCGCGTTCGGGGCCCGTCTCCCCGGCCTGTGCGGCGCCGGCACTCCGCGTTCGGGACCCCGCCGCCCAGACCGGCGCGGCCCCCGTCCGCGCCCCGTCCGCGCACCGACCGCACGCCGCCGGTGGCCGAGTGGGCCGTGGCTCACCGCCCACCGGAGCGTGCCGGCCCCATCCGGGGTGGAGCCGTGGAGGAGTCGCGAGGGTGGTGTGGGGTGCGGTTAGGTTTCCTTTGTGGACTTTGTCGAGGGTGCGTTGGTGGTTCCCGGGCGCGCGGAGGCCGGGCGGGTCGGGGTTGTGGAGTGGGGTGGTGGGGCGGGGGAGGTGGTGGTGCAGGGGCTTTTGGTGGGGGTTTGCGCCACCGACGTGGAGATCGTGCGGGACGGGTTCGGGGAGTTGCCGGTGGGGCGGCGGGAGTTCGTGCTGTTCCACGAGTCGTTGGGGCGGGTCGTGGCGGCGCCCGACGGGGCCGGCGTCGGGGTCGGGGATCTGGTGGTCGGGGTGGTGCGGCGGCCCGATCCGGTTCCCTGTGCGGCTTGTGCGGTGGGGGCATGGGACTTCTGCCGCAACGGGCGGTACCTGGAGCGGGGGATCAAGGGGCTCGACGGGTACGGGGTTCGGCGGTGGAGCGTGCCCGCCGGGTTCGCGGTGCGGGTCGACGCCGGGTTGGCCGACGCCGGGGTGTTGGTGGAGCCCGCCTCCGTGGTCGCCAAGGCGTGGGCCCAGGTCGAGGCGCAGTGCGTGCGGACCTACACCGAGCCGCGGACCGCGTTGATCACCGGTGCCGGGCCGGTCGGGTTGTTGGCGGCGTTGTTCGGGGTTCAGCGGGGGCTCGACGTGCACGTCGTGGACCAGGTTTCCGACGGGCCGAAACCCGGGCTCGTCAAGCGGCTCGGGGCGCGGTACCACCGGCAGGTGCCGGACATGGAGGTGGACGTCGCCATCGAGTGCACCGGGAACGTCGAGGTGATCCGGGAGTGCCTGCGGGCGGCCGGTGTCACCGTGCTCGCCGGGTTGTCCGGGCACCGGGACGAAGTGGTCGTGGGGTCCGAGGTGTTCGACGGGATGGTGCTGGGCAACAGGTCCGTCACCGGCACCGTCAACGCGGGCCTCGAGGACTACCGGACCGCCGCCGCGGCCCTCGCCGACGCCGACCGCGGGTGGTTGCACGACCTGATCACCCGCCGGGTGCCGCTGCACGACTTCACGGCCGCGTTCGACCGGCACGACGACGACGTGAAGGTGGTCGTGGACCTGACCGCCTAGGGATCAGCGGCGGAGCAGTTCGTCGATGTCCTCCGGCCGCATCGGCTTGGCGAAGAACCAGCCCTGGCCGGTGTTGCAGCCGATCCGGTGCAGGCGCTTGGCCTGCGCCGGCGTCTCCACGCCCTCCGCCGTCACGCCCAGCTCCAGCGCGTGCGCCAGCTGCACCAGCGTGGACACGATCGCGACGTCGACCGCGTCCTCCTCGTCCTCCGCCCGCAACCCCTCCATGAACGAGCCCGCGATCTTCAGCTCGTGCACCGGGAGGTGCTTGAGGTAGGCCAGGTTGGAGTAACCCGTGCCGAAGTCGTCGATGGCGATCCGCACGCCCATGTCCGACAGCACGCGCAGCGCCTCCAACGGCTCGTCCGCGGTGCCCATGATGGCGCTCTCGGTCAGCTCCAGCTGGAGCTGGTTGGGCGGCAACGAGCACTCGTCCAGGATCCGCTTGACGTCCCGCACCAGCTCCGGGTCGCGCGACTGCCGCACCGCGAGGTTCACCGACACGAACGGCGCCGAGTCGCCGAACTCCGCGCGCCACCGCCTGGCCTGCTCGCACGCCTTGCGCAGCACCCACCGGCCGAGCGGCACGATCAGCCCGGTCTCCTCGGCCAGCTCGATGAACCGGTCCGGCGCGAGCCTGCCGAACTCCGGGTGCTGCCACCGGACCAGCGCCTCGACACCGACCACCACCGCGTCCTCCAGCCGCACCAGGGGCTGGTAGTCCACGTAGAACTCGTCGCGCTCCAGCGCCGCCGGCATCGTCGCGGACAACGTGAACCGGGCGACCTCGCGGGCGTTGCGCTCCGGGTCGTACAGCGCCCAGCGCGACTTGCCGTCCGCCTTCGCCCAGTACAGCGTGATGTCCGCGTCCCGCATCAGGTCCGCGGCGGTGGTGCCCTCCAGCGCGCGCTCCACGATGCCGATCGACGCCGACACGATCAGCTCGTGCCCGCCGATCCGGATCGGCGACTCCAGCTCGCGCAGCACCCGGTCCGCGACGTTCACGATGTCCTGGGTGTCCCGGGAACCCTCCACCAGGATCACGAACTCGTCGCCGCCCATCCGCGCGACCAGCTTGCCCTCGCCGGACACCGAGTGGTCGAGCCGGCGGCCGACCTCGACCAGCAGCTGGTCGCCGATGTCGTGGCCCAGGCTGTCGTTGATCACCTTGAACCCGTCCAGGTCCAGGTAGCACAGTCCGGCGCGGCTCTGGTGGCGGCTGTTGAAGACCCGGCCCAGCCGTTCCAGGAACAGCGCGCGGTTGGGCAGACCGGTCAACGGGTCGTGCAACGCCTGGTAGCGCAGGCGGTTCTGCAACAGGTGGCGGTCGGTGACGTCCTCGATCATCGCCACCTGGTACTGCGGGTCGCCGTGGTCGTCGCGCACCAGGGACAGCGTGAGGTGCGTCCACACCTGCTCGCCGTCCGCGCGCCGGAACCGCTTCTCCGCGCGGTAGTGGTCGCACTCCCCCGCGGTCAGCTGGTCGTAGAGCCGCCACACCGACGAGCCGTCCTCGGGGTGCATGAGGTCGCGGATGTTGTACTGCCGCATCTCCTCGACGCTGAACCCGAGCATGTCCTGCAACGCCTGGTTCACGTCCAGGATGCGGCCCTCGATGTCCGCGATGCCGATGCCGATGGCCGCCTCGGTGAACATCGCCCGGAACCGCGCCTCGGACGCCCGCAGCGCCGCCTCGGCCTGGTCGCGCGCGTCCAGCACGGCCGCGCGGATCGCCTCCTGCTCGGCCAGCGTGCGTTCGCGCAGCGCCCGCGCGTAGCCGGCGGACAGCGCGCCCTGCAACGCGGCGAGCCTCGACCGCATCAGCTCGTCCGGCGTGATGCCCAGTTCGGACAGCAGGTCGTCGCCGAGCAGCTGCACGGTGCGGCCCAGCGTGTCGGTGCCGGTGAAGTGCGCCTCGACCAGTCGCGCGCCGATCTCGTACCCCGGCGCGGTGCGGAACGGCGAGGCGTGCAGCGCGTGCACCAGCACCTCGGTCAGCGCCTGGAGGTGCTCGGCGACCTCGGTCCTGGTCATCGGCACGTAGCTGCTGCCGATGACCGCCGTGGCCCAGGTCCGGGCGAACGACTCCGCCCCGGCGAGCACCGCGGGGTCGAGGTTCGATCGGCCTGGTCCTACCACCCGATGGTCAACCTGTTCCGTCATGTCCGTCGGCCTACCACCACGAACCCAGAGGATACGGGCGGTCGCGGGCTGGAGTCGACCATCACGCCTTCCGTCCCACCGCGCCGAACCCGGGGAACCGGTGCGCGTCGTCGTCCACGTCCTCGAGGGACTCGGGGTGCCACAGCGGCAGCCGCGCCACACCCGGCTCCACCAGGTCGAACCCGGCGACCAGCGCCTCGACCTCGCGCCGGGACCGGTAGGTCATCTCGCTGACGCCCCGGTTGTACGTGCCGCGCGCGTCGTCCCACGCCGGGTCCCACTCGCCCTCCTCGACTCCCGCGTGCGACACGGCCAGGTAGCTGCCCGCGGGCACCGCGTCCCGGTACGCCGCGACGATGCCGTGCGGGTCCTCGGAGTCCGGCACGAAGTGCAGCAGCGCGATCATCAGCACGCCGATCGGCCGGTCGAAGTCCAGCAGGTCGCGCACCTCGGGCGACTTCACCACCGCCTCGACGTCGCGCACGTCGATCTGGAGCACGTTCACCGACTCGTTGCCGGTGAGGATGGCCCGGCTGTGCGCGACCGCGACCGGGTCGATGTCCGCGTACACCACGCGCGCCGACGGGTCGGCGGCCTGCGCGATCTCGTGCACGTTGCCGACGGTGGGGATGCCGGAGCCGAGGTCGAGGAACTGCCGGACGCCCCGCGCGAGCATGAAGCGCACCGCGCGCCGCAGGAAGGCCCGGTGGTTGAGCACCACCGAGCGCAGCACCGGCACGTCGGCCAACACCTTGTCCGCCACGGCGCGGTCGACGGCGAAGTTGTGCGCGCCGCCCAGCCAGTAGTCGTAGACCCGCGCGATGCTCGGGCGCCCCAGGTCGATGTCGCCCGGCGCCCACGAGGGTCGCTCGCCGCTGTCCACTCGATCTCCCTATGTCGCGGTGACCGCTACATCATGGGCCAATCCGGTGAGTTGTCACACCGCCCTCGTGCCGACGTCCCGCGAATCGGTCACCGTGCGCCTGATCACCGACCACAATGTGGTGCTTGTGAGCTACCTGTGGATCGCCGGCGCGGTCGTGATCGTTGCGGCCGGTGTGCTGCTCGCGGTGTGGACGCGCGCGGGCCGCACGTTGCTGGTGCCGACCCTCGCCGCGTCGATAGGCGCGTTCCTGCTGGTCACGGGCTGGTTGTTCGCGGTGGACGCGGGCGCGCCCAAGCACGAGGCGATCAAGACCGGTGGTCTGGCGGGCGGTGCCCTCATCGCTCTTTACGCCCTTTGGCTCAACGACCGCCGCCGCCGCACGGACGAGGCGCGGCAGCGGATAGACGAGCAGCGGCAGGCCATCGAGGTCGAGAAGCAACGGCTGGAGTCCGATCGGGCCGAACACGACCGGTCACGAGTGGCCGATGAGCGATTCGCCCGATCGGTGGAGTTGCTGGGTCACGACACGGAACAGGTCCGCACGGGCGGCATGCACGCGCTGGCCGGCTTGGCCCGCAGTCGCGCGGAGTACACCCAGACGGTGCTCGACGTGCTGTGCGCGTACCTGCGCCGGCCGTTCGAGCGCACCGCCGACCGGTCCTCCGAGCGCGAGCTGGAGGTCCGGCTCACCGCGCAACGGCTGATCGCGGACCTGCTGCCGCCCGTCGGCGTGCCGGACGCGCCGCGCTACGCGCTCAACCTCACCCGGGCCTACCTGGAGTACTTCGACCTGTCGCGGCGGCAGGTCGGCGAGCTGACCGCGCGGGCCGCGCGGCTGGCCGAGTCGAACTCGCTGCACGACGCGGTGGTGCACGGGGACGTGTGGCTCACCGGCGCGACGAGCACCGGTCGGCTGCACCTGCACGACATGGAGGTGCGCGGCCGGGCGTGGTTCAGCGGGTTCGTCGGCACCGGCGCGGACTTCGCGCGCACCGCCTTCCTGGGCCCGAACAAGTTCGCCGACTCGACGTTCACCGACCGGGTGTCGTTCGCGGGCGCCCGGTTCGCCGAGCCCGCCGACTTCACCGGCGCGCGGTTCGAGTCCGACGTGGACCTGCGGCTCGCCGAGGGCGCGTCGGCGCGGACGCACGCGCTGACCGTGTCGCTCGACCACGACGTGCTGCTGCCCGAGGGGTGGACGGTCGAGGCGCGCGGCGCGTCCACCGGGCTGGTGCACTCGTGAAGCGCGGGTTCCTCCTGGTCAGCGTGCTGGGCGCGATCCTGGTCACGGCGGGCACGATCACGCTGCTGCTCCTGCTGGACCCGAAGTCGACGCTCGGCGAGTCGATCAAGACCGGCGGGCTGGCGGGCGGCGCCGTGGTGGCGCTGTACGCGTTGTGGCTCAACGACCGCAAGCGCCGCACCGAGGAGGCGCGGCACGAGTTGGAGAGCGACAAGGTCGCCGACGAGCGGTTCGCGCGGTCCGTGGAACTGCTCGGCGGCGAGGCCGACCAGGTGCGGGTGGGCGCGATGCACGCGCTGGCCGGGTTGGCCCGGTCCACGCCCCGGTACAGGCAGACCGTGCTGGACGTGCTGTGCGCGTACCTGCGCCGGCCGTTCCGCCACCCGTACTACGAGACGCGCCCGGACGACCCCGACCGCGTGGTGCCCCGGGACACCGCCGACGTGCCGGTCGACGTGGCGCAGGAACGCGCGGTGCGGCTGACCGCGCAGCGGTTGATCACCGACCTGCTCCCGTGGGGCCAGGACGCCGACGAGACCGCCTACCACCTGGACCTGACCGGCGCGACGGTCGAGTACCTGCGGCTGGAGGGGCGGCGGGTGGGTCGGCTGACCGCGCGCGGCACGCAGTTCCGCGGCATCACGGCGTTGCGCGGCGCCCGGTTCGCCAAGCCGGCGCTGTTCACCGGCGCCACGTTCCACGGCCGGCTGCAACTGGCCGAGGTCGCGTTCGACGGCGGGGTGGCGTTCACCGAGGTGGCGTTCGAGGACGAGGTGGACTTCCGGGCCGCGACCGTCGGCACGTTCCTCGCGCTCGCCGACGTGCCGCCGGCCAGGCAGCTCGGCGAACTGGTGGTCGCCGAGGGCACCGCGCTCCGCACCCCGCGCGACGGCTGGAGCCTGCGTCTGGACGGGTGACACCCCGGATGCGGAACCGGGCGGATGGCCTGACGATCTAGGCCGGACGTACCAATCCGCCGACCGGACGGAGGAGTGTCGATGAGGACCCGCCTTCGAACTTGGGCCGCTCTCCTCGGAGCGACGTCGATCGCGTTGTCGCAGGTACCACCGGCGCACGCGCTGCCGGACGGGTCCGCCGACCACTACGCGGGCTCGCAGATCGCGAAGCACGAAGGCTCGTCCCGGAGCGGGACGCGCGCCAGACTCGACGGCCGGGTGCCGGGCATGGACGTGTCGAGCCACCAGGGCGACGTGGACTGGTCGCGCTCGTGGGGCGACGGCGCGCGGTTCGCCTACGTGAAGGCGACCGAGGGCACCGAGTACGTCAACCCGCACTTCGACCAGCAGTACGACGGCGCGCACGGGGTCGGGATGGTGCGCGGCGCCTACCACTTCGCGCTGCCCGACCGGGCGGGCGGCGCCGAGCAGGCCGACTTCTTCGTGGCCAACGGCGGCGGCTGGTCGTCGGACGGCCGGACCCTGCCGGGCGCGCTGGACATGGAGTACAACCCGTACGGCGACGTGTGCTTCGGGCTCGACCAGCTCGCCATGGCCTACTGGGTGAAGGCGTTCAGCGACCGCGTCTTCGAGAAGACCGGCCGCTACCCGACGATCTACACCTCGACCAGCTGGTGGTCGCGGTGCGTCGGCGAGATGGGCCGGTTCGGCGAGACCAACCCGCTGTGGGTGGCCCAGTACACCGACACGCTCGGCCCGCTGCCGTTCGGCTGGGACTTCCAGACCATCTGGCAGTGGCAGGCCGAGGGCGTGTTCCCCGGTGACCAGAACCTGTTCAACGGCGACGAGGCGCAACTGGGCCGCGTCGCGGCCGGCTGATGAGACCCGGGGGCGTGGTCCGCGCCGTGCTCGTCGTCTGCCTGGTGTCCTCGGGCGCCGAAGCCCGCGCCGCCGTCCGGGTGGACGACCACGCCATGGGCTCGCAGATCGCGAAGCACGAGGGCCGGGCGGACCGCGGCGTGGCGCCGGCCGCGGCGGGCACGACCGACGGCGTGGACGTGAGCAGCCACCAGGGCGACGTCGACTGGCAGGCGCAGTGGAACGCCGGGAAGCGGTTCGCCTACGTGAAGGCGACCGAGGGGACGAGCTATCGGAACCCGTACTTCGCGCAGCAGTACAACGGGTCCTACCGGGTGGGGCTGATCCGCGGCGCGTACCACTTCGCGTTGCCCGACAAGTCCTCCGGCGCGGCGCAGGCGGTCCACTTCCTGGCGGCAGGCGGCGGGTGGTCACGGGACGGCCGCACGCTGCCCGGCGCGCTCGACGTGGAGTACAACCCGTACGGGCCGACGTGCTACGGGTTGGACAAGGCCGCGATGGCGGCGTGGGTGAAGGACTTCGGCGACACCTACCACGCCCGGACCGGGCGGTGGCCGCTCGTCTACACGTCCACGAGCTGGTGGAACCAGTGCGCGGGCGGCGATTTCACCGCCACCACGCCGCTGTGGGTGGCGCGGTACGCGACGGCGGTCGGCGCGCTGCCGCACCCCTGGTCGGTGCACACGATCTGGCAGCACTCCTCGACGCCGATCGACCAGGACCGGTTCAACGGCGGTCTCGACCGGGTCCGGGCGCTCGCGCTGGGGTGACGGGGACGGCCCGCGAGCCGCCCCCGTCGACCGCTCAGTCGAACAGCGCGGGGAGGGTGCCCTCCCAGGCTTCCCGCAGCTCGGCCAGGCCCAGTTCGCCCAGGTCCTGGATCTCCAGGGCCCGCGACTCCGGGTCCACCACGCCGACCTTGCGCCACGGCAGACCGCGCGCGGTGCACATGTCGGTGAACCGCAGTTCCTCGGTGCGCGGCACGGCGACGAGCACCCGGCCGGCGGACTCGCTGAACAGCTCGGTGAACAGGTCGCCCTCCAGGAAGATCCGGGCGCCGACCTCGCCGATCAGGCACGTCTCGACCAGCGCCTGGGCCAGGCCACCCTCGGCCAGGTCGTGCGCGGCCGACAGCATGCCGTCGCGCGAACCCGCCACCAGCACCTCGCCCAGCAGCTTCTCGCGGGCCAGGTCCACCTTCGGCGGCAGACCGCCCAGGTGGCCGTGCACCACGTGCGCCCACTCCGAGCCGCCGAACTCCTCGTGCGTCTCGCCGAGCAGCAGCAGGGTTTCCCCCGCCTCCGCGCCGATGCCGGTGGGCGTGCGGCGGCGGACGTCGTCGATCACGCCCAGCACGCCCACGACCGGCGTCGGCAGGATCGCCGTGGAACCGGTCTGGTTGTAGAAGCTGACGTTGCCGCCGGTCACCGGGATGCCCAGCTCGACGCAGCCGTCCGCGAGGCCCTTCACGGCCTGCTCGAACTGCCACATCACGCCCGGATCCTCCGGCGAGCCGAAGTTCAGGCAGTTGGTGACCGCGACCGGGGTCGCGCCCGTGGTGGCCACGTTCCGGTACGCCTCGGCCAGCGCCAGCTGCGCGCCCGCGTACGGGTCGAGCTTGGCGTAGCGGCCGTTGCAGTCGGTGGACAGCGCCACGCCGCGGTTGGTCGACTCGTCGATGCGGATCATGCCCGAGTCGGCCGGCTGCGCGAGGACCGTGCCGCCGCGCACGTAGCGGTCGTACTGCTGGGTGACCCAGCGCTTGGACGCCAGGTTCGGCGACGCGGCCTGCGAGGTGATCAGGGCGAGCAGCTCGTCACGCGCCGGGCGCGGCAGGTCGTTCGCGCTGTCCGCCTGAAGGGCGTCCTGGTCGGCCGGGCGCTCGATCGGGCGCTGGTAGACCGGACCCTCGTGCGCGACGGTGCGCGGCGGGACGTCCACCACGACCTCGTCGTGCCACGTGATGACCAGCCGGTCGCCCTCGGTGACCTCGCCGATCTCGGTCGCGATGACGTCCCACTTGGCGCACACGGCCATGAACGCGTCCACGTCCTCGGGACGCACGACCGCGCACATGCGCTCCTGCGACTCGCTGGACAGCACCTCGGCCGGCGTCATGCCGGTGGCGCGCAGCGGGACCCGGTCCAGCCACACGTGCATGCCGCCGTCGCCGGCGCTGGCCAGCTCGCTGGTGGCGCAGGACAGGCCCGCGCCGCCGAGGTCCTGGATGCCGACCACGATGCGCCTCTGGAAGAGCTCCAGCGAGCACTCGATCAGCACCTTCTCGGTGAACGGGTCGCCCACCTGCACGCTCGGCAGCTTCTTGCGCTTGCCGGCCGTGTCGTCGAAGGTCTCGCTGGCCAGCACGCTGACGCCGCCGATGCCGTCGAGGCCGGTGCGCGCGCCGTACAGGATGACCTTGTTGCCCGCGCCGGACGCGTGCGCCAAGTGCAGGTCCTCGACCCGCATCGAGCCCACGCACAGGGCGTTGACCAGCGGGTTGCCCGCGTAGGTCGCGTCGAACACGACCTCGCCGCCGATGTTGGGCAGGCCCAGGCAGTTGCCGTAGCCGCCGACGCCCGCCACGATGCCCGGCAGCACGCGCCGGGTGTCGGGCGCGTCGGCCGGACCGAACCGCAGCGGGTCCATCACCGCGAGCGGGCGGGCGCCCATGGCGAGGATGTCGCGCACGATGCCGCCGACGCCGGTCGCCGCGCCCTGGTAGGGCTCGACGTAGCTCGGGTGGTTGTGGCTCTCCGCCTTGAACGTGATGGCCCAGCCGTCGCCGATGTCCACGACGCCCGCGTTCTCGCCGATGCCCGCGAGCATCTTCTCGCGCATCTCGTCGGTCGTGGTGTCGCCGAAGTACTTCAGGTGCACCTTGGACGACTTGTAGGAGCAGTGCTCGCTCCACATGACCGAGTACATGGCCAGCTCGGCATCCGTCGGCCGGCGGCCGAGGATCTCCTTGATGCGGGCGTACTCGTCGTCCTTGAGGCCCAGCTCCTTGTACGGCTGGTCCTGCTCGGGCGAGTTCTTCGCGTTGTCGACCGTGTCCACGCTCATGCCTTGACCACCGAGTCCAGCAGGGAGAAGAACATGCCGAGACCGTCGTCCGTCGGACCGGTCAGCGCGTCGATCGCGTGCTCGGGGTGCGGCATGAGGCCCACCACCCGGCCGTTCGCGCTGGCGATCCCCGCGATGTCGTTGCGGCTGCCGTTCGGGTTCTCGCCGACGTACCGGAAGACCACCCGGCCCTCGCCCTCGAGTTCCCTCAGGGTCTCCTCGTTCGCCTGGTAGCCGCCCTCGCCGGACTTGAGCGGCACGAGGATCTCGGCGTCCCGCTCGTAGCGGGTGGTCCAGGCGGTCGAGTTGTTCTCGACCTTGAGCCACTGGTCGCGGCACACGAAGTGCAGCTTGTGGTTGCGCACCAGGGCGCCGGGCAGCAGGTGCGCCTCGGCGAGGATCTGGAAGCCGTTGCAGATGCCGAGGACCGGCATACCCTTCTTCGCGGCCTCCACGACCTCCTGCATCACCGGCGCGAACCGCGCGATGGCGCCGCAGCGGAGGTAGTCGCCGTAGGAGAACCCACCGGGCACGATGACGGCGTCGACGCCCTTGAGGTCGTGGTCGCCGTGCCAGAGCGGGACGGCCTCCCCGTCGGCGTACCGGACGGCACGCGCGGCGTCGACGTCGTCCAGGGTGCCGGGGAAGGTGATGACACCGACCCTCATGCCTCGACCCGCCTCACGACCCAGTCCTCGATGACGGGGTTGGCGAGGAATGTCTCGGCGATCTTGGCGAGCGTGGCGTCGTCGACGTCGTCGGCGACCTCCAGCTCGAAGTGCTTGCCCTGGCGGACGGAGGTGATGCCCTCGAACCCGAGACGGGGCAGCGCGTTGGCCACCGCCTGTCCTTGCGGGTCGAGGATTTCGGGCTTCGGCATGACGTCGACGACGACTCGGGCCACGACAGGCTGCTCCAAGGTAGGAGGGCTGGCGGTACTGCCGAAGCCTACCTGACCTGGGTGTTCATCAAGTTCACCGGTGTCGGGCAGCACACGTTGCCCCCGTTTTCACCCGATCGTGATGCCCGTCTCCACGGCCCGCGCTGCTAACCTGGTCCCAGCTTCGGCCCGTAAGCCGAGGAAGTGAGCGCGGCACCCGTCCGGACGGACGGCGGCCGCGCTTCGCGCTTTCTACGGGTCTTCGAGTCGGACGACAGAACCCACCGCGGGTGCCGTGCGGCGCGTCCAGTCCCCACCGAGCCCGTGGCACCCCAGCACCATGTCGGCGATCCAGAGCAGTGGCTCGCCCGTACTGTCGAAGTGCTCGTGGGACAGCCACGACTCCTTGGCCTGCTTGCCCAGAACACGCCGAATCGTGAGTCGATCGAACTTGTCCCGGCCGGCGCGGCTGTCCAGTACCAATCGGCTCGTGCGGATGTCCAGGAGGTCTTCGACCAAGCGGGCCAGGCACCTCTGCCTCGCCTCCTCCTCCCCCGCTCGGCAACCGGCGCGGTAGATGTCCACCTGCACTCCGAGGTCGACCAATCGCGACAGGATCAACCTGCGCCGCGCGGGCTTCTCCCTGCGGAAGTGGAGTTCCCGCTGCCCTGGGAGCAACAAGCCCTTCAACCGCGTTCGCAGCATGTCGAGATCCTTGACTTGGACGATGGCCGCCGCGAGGAAGTAGGTGTCGTTGCGGCGGGATTCGTCTACGAACGCGTGCACACTCACGTCGGACCATCGGCGGCGTTCGTACCCCGCTCGAAGTAGATCACCCGAACGTGTGTGCGCATCCCCTTCATCGGGTGGGCACACCCGACGTAAGATCGAACCTGCCCGGCCCAGTAGGTCCGGGAAGTGGGCGCGGTTCCCCTCCGGAAGGTCGGCGGCCGCGTTCCGCGCCTGTTCGGGTGGGGTGTCCGGTGTTGTTCGCCGTGGGCGGACGGGGTGGCGGGTAGGGGGTGGTCGGTCGGAGGGTGGGGATCATGCGGATTCTGGTGCTCGGGGGGACGGTGTTCCTCGGGAAGGCCGTTGCCGGCGAGGCGGTTCGGCGGGGGCACGAGGTGGTCTGCGGGGCTCGGGGTGTGTCCGGGGCGGTGGCCGAGGGGGCTCGGCTGGTGGCGGTGGACCGGAACGCGCCCGACGGGCTGGAGCCGTTGTTCGGGTTCGGGGCCGAGGCCGTGGTCGACGTGGCCACGATGTCGGTGGGGTGGGTTCGCGAGGCGTTGCGGGTGTTCGGGCGGGCGGCGCACTGGACGTTCGTGTCCAGTTGCTCGGTGTACGCCGACCACCTGACGCCCGGCTCGTCGGTGACGTTGCCGCCGTTGGAGGACGATCCGGGTGCGCCCGTGTCGCCCGACCGGTACGGGTCGGTGAAGGTGGCCAGCGAGAACGCGGTGCGGGACGAGCGGGAGAGTTCGGCGCTCGTCGTGCGGGCCGGGTTGATCTCCGGGCCGGGTGACACGAGTGATCGCTTCGGGTACTGGCCGAACCGGCTCGCGCGGGGTGGGCGGGTGGCGGTGCCGGACGCGCCGGACCAGGCCGCGCAGCACGTGGACGTCCGCGACCTGGCGGCGTGGGTGGTCGACGCGGCCGAGCAGCGGATCACCGGGACCTACGACGGGGTCGGGCCGCCGAACCCGTTGAGCTTCACGCTGGGCGAGATCGCGGGCGCGGTCGCGCCGCAGGGCACCGAGCTGGTCCGGGTGCCGGTCGAGGTGCTCCGGCGGCACGGGGTGAACCCGTGGAGCGGGCCGAACTCGTTGCCGCTGTGGTTGCCCGACTCGCACCGGGCGCTGATGTTCCGCGACCCCGGTCCGGCGCTCGCCGCCGGGTTGCGCACCCGGCCGACGGCCGACACCGCGCTGGACTCGCTGCACCACGAGCGGGAGCTCGGCGTGGACCGGGCCCGTCGCGCCGGCATCACGGCCGAGGTGGAAGCTGAACTCCTCACCGACCTCGGCTAAGGAGCGACGATGCGGTTCGTCCACTTCGGACATTCGTGCGTGCTGGTGGAGACCGGCGACGCCCGGCTGCTGTTCGACCCCGGCACGTTCTCGACCGGGTTCGAGGCCCTGACCGGCCTGGATGCGATCCTGGTCACCCACCAGCACGTCGACCACCTCGACCAGGACCGGTGGCCCGCGCTGCTCGACGCCAACCCCGGCGCACGGGTCTACGTGGCCGGCGGGCTGGACGGCGCCACCACGCCCGAACCCGGCGAGGTGATCGGGATCGGCGGCACGGTCGTCACCGTGGTCGACGCGCCGCACGAGGTGATCCACCCGACGATCCCGCTGCCCGCGAACGTCGGCTACCTCGTGGACCACGGCGCGTTCTACCACCCGGGCGACTCGCTCTTCGTGCCCGAGCAGCGCGTCGACGTCCTCGGCGTGCCGACAGCCGCGCCGTGGATGAAGCTCTCGGAGGCCGCGGACTTCCTGGCCGCCGTGTCACCGCGGGTGGCGTTCCCGATCCACGAGAAGCTGCTGGCCCGCACCCAGCTGTTCTACGGCGTGCTCGCCGGCACCGCGCCCGAGGGCGTCTCGTTCCGCCCGCTGACCGAGGGCGAGCCCGTCGAGCTGTAGACGCCGGGCACCGCGCCGTGGTGCAGCGCGAGGTCGACGGACTCCAACAGCGCGTCCCGGACCCCGATCCGGTCCAGGTCGGCGGCGTCCACCCCGATCCGCACGAGACCGCCGCGCCGGGCCGCGCGACCGACGCCGAGCAGGAAGTTCCAGTGCTCGCTCACCATGCGCACCCGGCCGGTGGTCACCCCACCGGTGCGCAGGTCGCGCACGCCCGCCATGTCCGCGCACACCGCGAACCGGTGCCGGCGCAGCGCGACCAGCGTGCCGGGCGAGGCCAGCCACGACGGCGGCGCGAACAGGTCCGTGCGCAGGTCGAGCCGGTGCAGCCCGGCCCGCGCGGCGACCAGCCGCAACCCGGCCTCGTGCGCGGGCAGCGCGGAGAACTCGGCGCGTCTGCGCAGCGACACGGACCGGTGGCACGGGTCGGCGCTGTGGTCGAACCCGTGCAGGACGAGGGCGTCACGGGCCGCGACCCGCTTGCGCACCCAGTCCAGCGCCTCGCCGGGCACGGCCTTGCGCGGGGCCAGGAGCAGCGACAACGGCACGTCGCGCCGGTCGAGCTCACGACCGAGGTCGGCGCACCGGGCGAGTGTGGCGGGCCCGATGCCGGACAGCGAAACCACGAGGTGGGCGACCATGCCACCCAGTGCGCCGCACCGGCGTGTCGTCCGCTGAACGAGCAGGTGACACGCCGATGCGGATCGGGCGAATTAACCGAGCCAGTCGTCGAACGACAAACCGGTGATCTTCTCGTAGGCCTCGACGTACCGGCCGCGGGTCGCGGCGACGACGTCGGCGGGCAGGGCGGGCGGCGGGGTGTCCGAGGCGCGGTCCCAGCCGGAGTCCGGCGAGGTCAGCCAGTCGCGCACGTACTGCTTGTCGAACGACGGCTGCACGTGACCCGGCCGGTAGCCCTCGGCGGGCCAGTAGCGCGACGAGTCGGGCGTGAGCACCTCGTCGGCCAGCACGAGCGTGCCGTCCGGCGCGAGGCCGAACTCGAACTTGGTGTCGGCCAGGACCACGCCGCGGCCGCGGGCGTGCTCACGGCCGGCCGCGTACACGGCCAGCGTCGTGTCGCGCACCCGTGCCGCGAGGTCGGGCCCGACCTGCGCCGCGACGCGGTCGAAGCTCACGTTCTCGTCGTGCGCGCCCAGCTCGGCCTTGGTGGCCGGGGTGAAGATCGGCTCGGTCAGCTCGGAGGCCTCGACCAGCCCGGCCGGCAGCGGAACGCCGCACACCGAGCCCGTCGCGCGGTACTCGGCGATGCCGGACCCGGTGAGGTAACCGCGGGCGACGGCCTCGACCGGCACCATCTCCAGCCGGCGCACGAGCAGCGCCCGGCCGCGGACCTCGTCCGGGATGCGCGGGTCGTCCCACGCGACCAGGTGGTTCGGCACCAGGTCGGCGAGCTTCCGGAACCAGAAGACGCTCATCGCGGTCAGCACGCGCCCCTTGTCGGGGATCGCGCTGGACAGGACGTGGTCGAACGCGGAGATCCGGTCCGACGCCACGAACAGCAGAAGCTCGTCGTCCACCTCGTGGATCTGACGGACCTTCCCCTGCGCGATCTGCCGGTAATCAGCGAGCTTGGGCACGACCGGAAGCCTAACCCGTCCCAGTTCATGGGCTGCTCTTCCCACTTGCGGCAAGATTCCCCCATGCGCGCACCTTCCCTGATACTCACCGTGACCGCCGTGGTTCTCGCCGCGGTCGCCTGCGCCCCTGCCGAAGAGGCCAAGCCCACCACCCCCCAGGTGAACGGACTGGCCTGCACGAAGGACAAGCTGACCACCCTGACGGCCGGCAAGATCACCTTCGGCACCGACCAGCCCGCCTACTCACCGTGGTTCGTGGACGACGACCCGACCAACGGCAAGGGCTACGAATCGGCCGTCGCGTACGCGGTGGCGGGTGAGCTGGGGTACGCCAAGGGCGACGTGGTCTGGACCCGGGTGCCGTTCAACGCGGCCATCCAGCCGGGCAAGAAGACCTACGACGCGGACATCAACCAGTTCTCCGTCACCGAGGAACGCCGGCAGGCGGTCGACTTCTCCGCGCCCTACTACGAGGTCGCGCAAACGGTCATCACGCTGAAGTCCTCGAAGGCGGCGTCGGCGAAAACCCTGGCCGACCTGAAGAAGGTCAAGATCGGCGCCCAGGTGGGCACGACGAGCTTCGACGCGGCCAAGCGGTTGCAGACCGAGCAGGACGTGGCCGTGTACAACAACAACGACGACGCGAAGGCCGCGCTGCGGGCGGGCCAGGTGGAAGCCCTGGTGTTCGACCTGCCGACCGCGTTCTACATCACGTCCGCCGAGCTCGAGGACGGCGTGATCCTCGGCCAGGTGCCCGGCGGCGGCGGCAAGCGCGAGCAGTTCGGCATCGTGCTGGACAAGGACAGCCCGTTGACCGGGTGCGTGTCGACGGCGCTGGAAGCGTTGCGCGCCAAGGGAACCCTGAAGGAGCTCGAAGCGCAGTGGCTGGCCGGTCCGGGCAGCGCACCCGAGTTGAAGTGACCGTCGGCGACTCGGCGGTCAGCGGGTTGCAGCGGGAGCGCTTGGCGTACAAGCGCTCCCGCGCGCGGCGGTCGACACTGGTGGCCCTGGCGTCGACCGTCGTGTTCGCGGTGGCGGCGTGGTTCGCGGTCACCGGGTCGCCGGGGTGGCCGCGGGTGCGGAAGTCGTTCTTCGACCCCGCTTCCGCGTGGCGCGCGCTGCCCGCCGTGCTCGAGGGGCTGTGGCTGAACGTCCGGGTGCTGCTGGTGTGCGGCGCGCTGATCCTGGTGCTGGCGCTCGGGGTGGCGGCGCTGCGGACGTTGCGCGAGCCGGTGTGGTTCCCGGTCCGGGCGCTGGCGACCGCGTACGTGGACCTGTTCCGCGGGTTGCCGTTGATCATCACGTTGTACCTGGTCGGGTTCGGGTTGCCCGCGCTGCGGCTGACGGGCGTGCCGAACGACTACGTGGTGTTGGGCGGGTTGGCCCTGGTGCTCACCTACACGGCGTACGTGGCCGAGGTGTTCCGGGCCGGCATCGAGTCGGTGCACCCGTCGCAGGTCGCGGCGGCGCGCTCGCTCGGGTTGGGTCCGCGCCGGACCATGCGGCTGGTCGTGCTGCCGCAGGCGGTGCGGCGGGTGCTGCCGGCGTTGTTGAACGACTTCGTGGCGTTGCAGAAGGACTGCGGGTTGATCTCGGTGCTGGGCGCGGTGGACGCGGTGCGCGCGGCGCAGATCGAGCAGGCGCGTGCGTACAACTTCACCCCGTACGTGGTGGCGGGGTTGCTGTTCGTGCTGCTCGCGGTGCCGTCGGCGCGGTTCGCGGACGCGGTGTCGCGGCGCGCGGCACGTCGGCAGGGTGCCTGATGACGACGGTGCTGAGCGTGCGCGGCGCGGTGAAGCGGTACGGCGCGGCGACGGTGCTCGACGGCGTCGACCTGGACGTGCGCGAGCACGAGGTGGTCGTGCTGATCGGGTCGTCGGGTTCGGGCAAGTCGACGCTGCTGCGGTGCGTGAACCTGTTGGAGGAGTTGGACGACGGGCAGGTGCTGCTCGACGGGGAGGACGTCTCGGACCCCCGGCTCGACCCGGACGTGGCGCGGCGGAGGATGGGCGTGGTCTTCCAGGCCTACAACCTGTTCCCGCACATGACCGTGCTGGACAACATCACCCTCGCGCCGCGCGTGGTGCACGGCGTGCCGCGGGAGCGGGCGGAGGCCCGGGCGCGGGAGCTGCTCGAGCGCGTGGGGCTCGCGGACCGCGCGGCGGCGTACCCGGACCGGTTGTCCGGCGGTCAGCAGCAGCGGGTCGCGATCGCGCGCTCGCTGGCGTACGACCCGAGGTTGCTGCTGCTGGACGAGATCACCAGCGCCCTGGACCCCGAACTCGTGGGTGAGGTGTTGGCGCTGGTCAGGGAACTGGCGACGCAGGGTCGGACCATCCTGATGGCCACCCACGAAATGGGGTTCGCCCGCCAGGTCGCCGACCGCGTGTGCTTCCTCGACGGCGGCCGGCTGATCGAATCGGGTCCCCCGGAGCAGGTCCTGGCCGACCCGACCCACGAGCGGACCCGCCGGTTCCTCCGCCGGATCATCGACGCCGGTCGCCTCTGACGAACCGCGAGTCCCCCGGCACGGAGGACTCGCGGTCGACGTCGTCAGAGGATCGGCGCGGGAGCGTAGGTCGAGGCGGCCGGGTAGGCGGTGAGGAGGTCCTCGACCTGCTTCACGACGGCGGCGACCTGCTGTTCGGCCACGCCGGTGAAGGAGAGGCGGTCGGCGAGGAGCGCGTCGAGGGCGGCGCGGTCCAGCGGGATGCGGGAGTCGGCGGCGAGGCGGTCGAGGAGGTCGTTCTCGGCCAGGCCCTGCTCGCGCATGGCGAGGGCGACCGCGACCGAGTTCTCCTTGATCGCCTCGTGGGCGGTCTCGCGGCCGACGCCCGCGCGGATCGACGCCATCAGGACCTTGGTCGTGCCGAGGAACGGCAGGTAGCGGTCCAGTTCGCGGGCCACCACGGCCGGGTACGCGCCGAACTCGTCCAGCACGGTCAGGAACGTCTCCAGCAGGCCGTCGAACGCGAAGAACGCGTCCGGCAGCGCCACCCGGCGGACCACCGAGCACGACACGTCGCCCTCGTTCCACTGGTCGCCCGCGAGTTCGCCGACCATCGACAGGTAACCCCGGAGGATCACCGCGAAGCCGTTCACCCGCTCGCACGACCGGGTGTTCATCTTGTGCGGCATGGCCGACGAGCCGACCTGGCCGGGCTTGAAGCCCTCGGTGACGAGCTCGTGGCCCGCCATCAGGCGGATCGTCTTGGCCAGCGACGACGGGCCGGCCGCGAGCTGCACGAGCGCGGACACCACGTCGAAGTCCAGCGAACGCGGGTACACCTGGCCGACGCTGGTCAGCACGCGCTCGAACCCGAGGTGCCCGGCGACGGCGCGCTCCAGCTCGGCCAGCTTGTCATGGTCGCCGTCGAGCAGGTCGAGCATGTCCTGGGCGGTGCCGACCGGGCCCTTCACGCCGCGCAACGGGTAGCGGGCGATCAGCTCGTCCAGCCGGCCGAACGCCACCAGAACCTCGTCGGCCGCCGACGCGAACCGCTTGCCCAGCGTGGTCGCCTGCGCCGCCACGTTGTGCGACCGGCCGGCCATGACCAGGTCGGCGTGCTCGGCGGCCAGCCGGGCCAGCCGGGCCAGCACCGCCGCGGTCTTGCCGCGCACGTGCTCCAGCGAGCGCAGCACCTGGAGCTGCTCGACGTTCTCGGTCAGGTCGCGCGAGGTCATGCCCTTGTGCACGTGCTCGTGGCCGGCGAGGGCGTTGAACTCCTCGATCCGCGCCTTCACGTCGTGCCGGGTGACCTTCTCGCGCTCGGCGATCGACGCGAGGTCGACCTGCTCCAGCACCCGCGCGTAGTCCTCGACCGCGCCCGCCGGCACGTCGATGCCCAGCGCCGCCTGCGCCCGCAGCACCGCCAACCAGAGCTGCCGTTCGAGGATGATCTTGTGCTCGGCTGACCACAGGGTGGCCAGCTCCGTGGAGGCGTAGCGACCTGCGAGGACGTTGGCGATGCGGGGCTTGCTCACCCGTCCAGCTTAGTCGTCAGCCCGTCGGCAGCTCCGGGTCGGTGGCCAGCAGCACCAGCTCGTCGGTGGACAGCGGCAGGGACGGGCGCACGTCGCCGCCCTTCGCCGGGTCGTAGTTGTACTCGGTCAACCGGACCACGCCGCCGTCCGCGCGGAAGTGCGCCACGGCGAAGGACCGCATGCCCTCGGCCGGGCCCTGGGTCGCGAACGAGAGCACGCTGCCGTCCGCCCGCGGCTCGTCCGGCAGGCACTTCGCGCCCTGGCAGAACGCGGCCCGGTCGACCCGGGACGCCGGACCGTCGACCTGCACGGTGAGACCGGTGGTGCCGCGGTCGTCCGCGAAGACGACGCTGCCCACCAGCGCGCCGGGCACCCCGGACCTGGCGTCCTGGAACACCACCCGCACGCCCCTGGCCGCGGGCACGACCTGGGGGAACCGGCCCTCGAGGAACTCGGTCAGCTTCGCCGCCACCGCGCCCGGCGCGGGCGCCAGGGTCGACGGGAAGAGGGTGGGCCGCGCCGGGGCGAACGTGGTGCTGGTGACGAGGTTCGCCGCCTCGACCTGGTGCGCCGGTCTGGACAGGCCGGGCAGCACCAGCACCGTGCCGATGATCGCGACCGTCAGCACGCCGACCGACACCAGCGCCGTCCGCTGCCGCCGCGCGTGCTCGGCCTGCGCGATCAACCGGTCGGGGTCGAACTCCAGCGGCGGTTCGCACTCGACGGCGGCCCGCAGCCCTTCCCGCAGCTCGGCCTCGCTCATGACGCCACCACCGCCCCGTTCTCCAACGCCTCGACGGCCGCCCGCAACGCGACCAGCCCCCGCGCCGTCTGGCTCTTGACCGTGCCCTCGGTACACCCCATCGCCACCGCCACCTCCGCCACCGGCAGGTCCTCGAAGTAGCGCAGCACCAGCACGGCGCGCTGCCGTGCCGGCACCCGGAGCAGAGCGGCGTGCACCAGGTCCCGCGCGTAGAGCCGTTCGCTCGGGTCGGACGCGGTGCCGACGACGTCGGGCACCTCCCCGTCCCGCTGCTCGGCCCGCCGCCACGGCCGGCGCTTCTCGTCCAGCCACGTCCGCAGCAGCACCTTGCGCGCGTAGGCGTTCGGCGACTCCTGCGACCGCACCCGGTGCCACACCCGGTAGAGCTTGAGCAGACTGGTCTGCATCAGGTCCTCGGCCATGTGCCAGTCCCCGCAGAACAGGAACGCGGTCCGCCGCAACGCGGCGGCGTTGGCCGACGCGAAGTCGCGGAACCCGTGCTCATGCTCTTCTCGCATGCCGCTCCTCCCTTTCGCTGACTCGTACGCGGGAGGTGGTCAGCGGGGTTGCACGGCTTTGAGCAGCATGCGGCGGGCGACGGCGCGGGGGTCGGGGTCGATCTCGATCAGCGCGTTCACCACGGCCCCGTCGACCAGGGCCACCAACTCCTCGACACGATCGGGGGACGCGGGCTGCCCGAACGCCCGGAAGATGTCGCCGAGCAGCGCGTGCAGCGACGCGGAGAGCCTGCGCATCAACGGCCGAAGGTAAGGACGCCGCCCGGTGGCGACCAACCGCTCGTACCGCAACAACACGGCCTCGGCGTCCGCGGACGGCCCGAGCAGCAGGTCCAACACCAACTCCACGAACCGCTCACGCCCGTGCACCCCGGGCTCCAACTCGGCCAACCGAGCCTTCCCGTACGCCAACTCGGCCCCGGCGTGGTGCTCCAGCCCGGCGATCACCAACTCCTCGAGCGAGTCGAAGTAGTAGGTGGTGGAAGCCAACGGCAACCCCGCCCGCTCCGCAACGGCCCGATGCCGAACGGCGTCGAACCCCCCATCCACAAGAAGCCCCGCCGCCGCCTCGACCAACGCCTGCCGACGACGTTCACCCTTGGGTGTAGCTGCACTCACCCCAAGAATGGTACTGGCGTGCCGAACAAAACCACCAACCGAACCACCACAAGCCCAGAATTACCCACGAACCCACCCACCCACCCACCCCGAAGCGCCGAAGGCGCGCTTGCCTTAACGCCGGGGCCTCGTGTTCTCCCCGTATG